>PNJM01000069.1 GCA_013821865.1 Rhodocyclaceae bacterium | reverse complement strand
CCGACGTACTGGCCGACCTGGAATTCATGGACGAATCGCCGCGCGAGACGGTCATCATCGGCGTGCAGCCGGTGTCGATGGAGACCCGCATGGAGCTGACTCCCGAGGTGGCGGCGCGGCTGCCCGAGGTGGTGGGCATGATCGTGGCCGAGCTGCGCGCGCACGGCATCGTCGTGCAATCGCGTGCGGAAGTACCGGCGCACTGAGATGAACAACCCCCACGCTCACTTCGCATCGCTGCCCCCCGAGGGGGCGCAGGCCTCCCTCGGGGCGGCCCGGCGGGAGGCCTGAGATGTGCCTCGCCATTCCCTCCCGCATTGTCGAGTCGGACGGACTGCGCGCCAGGGTCGAGTGCTTCGGCCAGGAGCGCGAGGTCAATCTGATGCTCATGCCCGAGGAGGTCGCGGTCGGCGATTACGTGCTGGTGCAGGTCGGGGGTTTTGCCTACGAGCGGGTAGAACAAAGCCGCGCGCTGGAAGCGCTTGCCCTCATGGAAGAAGTCATCGGCCTGGGCGAGCCGGAGGCCGCGACTTGACGCTGAAAATACATACTGCCGATCCCGCGCCGCTGCTGGAAGCGGCGTTTCGCCGCATCGAGACCGAACGCATGGCCGGCGTGGCCGTGCTCAACCCCGCGCTGCATGTCCAGGCGCTCGGCTTCGCGCGCTGGGAAGGGCACTGGCTGGGCGTGCTCATCACGCCCTGGTTCATGAACCTCGTCCTCGTGCCCGGCGCCGAAGCAGGCTGGCGGAGCGCGGCCGACGGCCAGCGCATCTTCCGCCGCTTCGCCGCCGGCGACTATGCCTTTCTCGGCGGCTACGAGCCGGAGGTGGGCGAGTTCCAGACCTGCGCGCTGTTCTCCCCGATGGGCTGCTTCACAGATCAGGAAAGCGCCTGCACCGTGGCGCTCGCCGCACTGCCGCTTCTGCATACCGTGCCCGCCGGCGCCCAGCCTTCGATGGCCACGGCCGGCGAAGGCCTCGGCGAGGTAGTGCAGAAGGTCGGGGAGGGCATTTGCCGCGAGCCGATGAGCAAGCGGGAATTCCTCGGCCGGGTGCTGCGGCGGCGCTGATCTCGAAAGCCTGCGCGCGGCCCATGCTGGTGCGCAGGATCCCGCCGCCTTCCCAGCATTTTCAAACAGGCTGGCCTGCCGGTTCCATCAGCTTCCAGCCAGGTCGAATGCGTGGAGATCGCGGCCTAATTCCCCGTTCGGCCTGAAGTCCGTCTCGACATGCGCCAGCTCGTGGCAGATCACGCTGTGGTAGCTCTGGCACAGCGAGGCCGGCGCCAGCGAGTTGGCGACCGTCCCGCTCTCAGCCTTCTGCGAAATAACCCGCCTCGCGCTGATGGCGGACGGCAAGAATCAGGATGGCGTCTTCAGCCTGTTCGAAACTGTAGAGCGCCATGTACCCGGTGCGACCGCGGGAAATGACCAGTTCCCGCAGGCCGGGCTCGGCGGGGCGTCCGATCAGCGGGTGGCGTGCAAGCATCGTAACCGCTTCCGCGACAAGACCGAGCGTTTCCGCGGCGGCCTGCGGATCGCTTTCAAGGAGAAACTCGGCCAGGCGCTCCAGGTCGCGGAGCGCCTGCTCCGAGTAAATCAGCCGCGCCAAGATTTCGCCTTCGGCCTGGCCGTTTTCCTGCCGGCAACGCGATCACGCAGATAGGCATGAACGGCGTCGGCATCGTAACCTTTCCCGGTTTTCAGCATCGACTTCCGCGCGGCTTCCGCTTCCGCCACGAAGGCAGCTCGCTGTTCCGCCACTGTTGCGGCCTGTTCGATGGCGCTCACCATGAAAGCATGGGGAGTCATCCCCTGTTTCTTTGCGGCTTTGCTCGCCCGCTGTTTGAGCTCGTCCGGAAGTTTCAGCGAAGTCGTCGTCATGAGGCTGGTCCTGCGTCAGGAAGTAACACCATGGTAGCACCCGCGGGAACCCGGCATCAAGACGTCGCCGCTGCGGGCGGATGCTGCGGCGGCGCTGATTACTTCATCCGTGAAGGCAGGCTGATCGTCTTTCCCGCCACCATGAAATGCCCCAGGCCGCGATGGTGCAGCGTGCGTGGGTTTTTCTGCGCCGGGTCGATCCAGGCTTTCACCACTTCCAGCACGAAGAAATTGTAGCGGTTTACCATCCGCGTATCGACGACTTTGCATTCCAGGCTGGCGTAGCACTCGGCGATGAGCGGCGCCCCGACACGCGAGGCCGGCAGCGGCGTAAGGCCGAACTTGGCGAACTTGTCCACGCGGCGGCCGGAGCAGTTGCCGATACCCACCACCTTCTCCGCCAGCTTCGCCGTCGGGATGTTGAGCACACATTCCTTCGTCGCCCTCAGCGCCTCGAAGCTGAAGTTACGACCGCTGATGAGGCAGCCTACCAGCGGCGGCTCGAACTCCATCATGGTGTGCCAGGACTGCGCCATGACGTTCGCCCGGCCTTTGTGCGCGGTCGTCACCAGCAGCACCGGGCCCGGCTCGAGCAGGCCGTAGACGCGGGAGAGCGGCAGGGTCTTTTTCACAATGTAGCCATGATAAAGGACATGCCTGGGAAAGAGTGAATCTCCAGGACGCCCCGCAGCCGATTGACCTAAGTCAAACTGTCGTCACCAAATAAAAGTACCTTGGAGGCATTCCCATACGGCCCTGCCGGAACATGCCCGACTACGACGTTTGCGACCTGCCGGGGATTGTCGCCCGCTGGGGGAACGATCCCGCCAACCTGGTGCAGATCCTGCGCAACGTCCAGGAATCCTGCGGCACGATCCCCTCCGACACGCTCGACCGGCTGGCCAGGCTGCTCGACGTGCCGCGCGTGCGCATCGAGGCGACGGCGAGCTTCTATTCCTTCTTCCACGCCGAGTCGCACGGCGCCTACGAGATACTCTTCTCGGACAACGTCATCGACCGCATGGCCGGCAAGGCCGAGCTGAAGCAGTATCTGTGCGAGCGGCTCTGGCTGGAGCCGCGCAAGCTCTCCGAGGACGGGCTGGTATTTGTGGACGACACCGCCGACATCGGCCTGGCCGACCAGGCGCCGGCCATGCTCATCAACGGTTTCGCCGTTCCTTCGCTGGACAAGTCGCGCATCGACCTCGTCGCCGAGCTGATCCGGGCACGCAAGCCGCTCGCCGAATGGCCGCCGATGCTGTTCGAGATTCCCGACAACATCCGCAAAGCCGGCCCGCTGGCGGGCGAACCTTTCACGCCGGGCAGCGCCCTGAAAGCCGCACTGGCGCGCGGGGCGGAAGCCACGCTGGCGGAGGTGGATGCCTCCAACCTGCGCGGGCGCGGCGGCGCCGGCTTCAAGACCGCCACCAAGTGGGCGAGCTGCCGCAAGGCGGAGGGCGAGGCGCATTACGTGGTATGCAACGCCGACGAGGGCGAGCCGGGCACCTTCAAGGACCGCGTGCTGCTCAACAGTTATGCCGACCTGGTGTTCGAGGGCATGGCGGTGTGCGCCCGCGTCATCGGCGCGCGGCAGGGCTTCCTCTATCTGCGCGGCGAGTACAGGAACCTGCTGGAGAAGCTGGAAGGCGTGCTCGCGCGCCGACGCGCGGCCGGCCTGCTTGGGAAGAACATCCTCGGCGAGCCGGGCTTCGACTTCGACATCGAGATCCACCTCGGCGCCGGCGCCTACATCTGCGGCGAGGAGTCGGCCCTCATCGAATCGCTGGAGGGCAAGCCGGGCAAGCCGCGCAACCGCCCGCCCTACCCCGATACCTGCGGCTACCGCAACCAGCCGACGGTGGTGAATAACGTCGAGACCTTCGCTTGCGCGGCGCGCATCGCCGAGCGGGGCGGCGCCGGTTTCGCCGCGCTGGGCACGCCGCAATCCGCCGGCAGCAAGCTGATCTCGGTGTCCGGCGACTGCCGGCGGCCGGGCATCTACGAGGTTCCCTTCGGCGTCAGCGTGCGGCAGATCCTCATCGACTGCGGCGCCGAGGATGCCCACGCCGTGCAGGTCTCGGGGCCGTCCGGCACCTGCATCTCCTTCCGCGAGTTCGACCGCCGCATTGCCTTCGAGGACTTGCCCACGGCCGGCGCCTTCATGGTCTTCTCGCGCAGCCGCGACATGTTCGAGGTGGCGCGCAACTTCACGCACTTCTTCGCCCACGAGAGCTGCGGCTTCTGCACGCCCTGCCGCGTCGGCACCTCGCTCTTGAGAAACACCATGGACAAGCTGGCGGCGGGCAAGGGCTCGGCCTACGACATGAACGAGATGAAGCACATCATGCACATCCTTCGCGGCATGGCGCACTGCGGGCTGGGCCACACGGCGGCCAACCCGGTGGTGCAGACGATGGAGAAGTTCCCCGACGCCTACGAGAAGCGGCTGAAGCGGCTGGATTTCGAGCCGGCTTTCGACCTCGACGGCGCGCTCGCCACGGCGCGCCTCATCACCGGCCGCGACGACGAATGGGCACACCTCGCCGATGACTAAGACTTTCAGGCTCGACGGCAGGGAAATCCCCTTCAAGGAGGGCCAGACCATCATCGAGGCGGCCGCGGCGGCGGGCGTCTACATCCCGCACCTGTGCCATCACCCCGAGTTCAAGCCGCACGGCTCGTGCAAGCTGTGCACGGTGAACATCGGCGGCCGCCTCGGCGCGGCCTGCACCAACCATGCGGCGGAGGGCATGGCGGTGGAGAGCGAAACGGAAGCGCTCAACGCCGACCGGCGCGCGCTGACGCAGATGCTCTTCGTCGAGGGCAACCATTTCTGCCCCTCCTGCGAGAAAAGCGGCAACTGCCAGCTGCAGGCCGTGGCTTACCACCTGGGCATGATGACGCCGCACTTTCCGCACTTCTATCCGGCGCGCGACATCGATGCCTCGCATCCGGACGTGCTGCTGGAGCGCAACCGCTGCATCCTGTGCGAGCTGTGCGTGCGCGCCAGCCGCGACGCGGACGGCAAGAACGTCTTCGGCATCGGCGGGCGCGGCATCAGGGCGCGGCTGATCGTCAATTCGGCGAGCGGACGGCTGGCCGAGACGAACATGTCCGTGACCGACCGCGCCGCCGAGGTGTGCCCGACTGGGGCAATCATCCGCAAGCGGCACGGCTTCACCGTGCCCATCGGCCAGCGGCTCTACGACCACCACGACATCGCGACCCAACTCCCTCTCCCCGCCAGGCGGGGAGAGGGCCGGGGTGAGGGGTGAGCGTGACTAAGCTGAAAGTCGCCACCTGCTCGCTGGCCGGCTGCTTCGGCTGCCACATGTCGCTGCTCGACATCGACGAGAAGCTGTTCGATCTGGTGCAGGCGGTGGAATTCGACCGCTCGCCCATCACCGACATCAAGCACTGCGGGCCCTGCGACATCGGCATCGTCGAGGGCGGCGTGTGCAACGCCGAGAACGTGCATGTGCTGAAGGAGTTCCGCAGGAACTGCCGCATCCTGGTGGCGATCGGCGCCTGCGCCATCACCGGCGGCATCCCGGCCATGCGCAACAACGTCGACCTGTGGGACTGCTTCCAGGAGGTGTACCACTACGGCATCGGCCTGGAGAACGGCCAGATCCCCAACGATCCCGAGCTGCCGCTGCCCTTCGATAAGGTGCACCCGATCAACGAGGTGGTGCGGATCGACTACTTCCTGCCCGGCTGCCCGCCGCCGGCGGATGCGATCTGGAAATTCCTCACCGACCTCGCCGCCGGCCGCGAGCCGAAGCTCGACTACGACATGCTGCATTACGACTGACCATGACGTTCCCTCTCGAAACCGCCCCCAACCCCGAGAACCTGAAGCGCGTCGTTATCGAACCGGTGTCGCGCGTCGAGGGCCACGGCAAGGTGACGATTCTGCTCGACGCCGACAACAAGGTGCACCAGGTGCGGCTGCATATCGTCGAGTTCCGCGGCTTCGAGAAGTTCATCCAGGGCCGGCCCTACTGGGAGGTGCCGGTGCTGGTGCAGCGCCTGTGCGGCATCTGCCCGGTGTCGCACCACCTCGCCGCTTCCAAGGCGCTGGACATCATTGTCGGCGCGAAGCAGCTCACGCCGACGGCGGAGAAGCTGCGCCGCCTGATGCACCTGGGTCAGGTCCTGCAGTCGCACGCGCTGCACTTCTTCCACCTGGCCTCGCCCGACCTGCTGCTCGGCTTCGGTGCCGATGCGGCGAAGCGCAATATCGTCGGCGTCGCCGCCGCCGCGCCGGAGGTGGCGCGCAAGGGCGTGCTGCTGCGCAAGTACGGCCAGGAGATCATCCGCCACACCGCCGGCAAGCGCGTGCATGGCACCGGCTCGGTGCCGGGCGGGGTGAACAAGAACCTCACGCGCGAGGAGCGGGCAGGGCTGCTTGCCGAGATCGACACCATCATCGCCTGGAGCCGGGAGGCGGTCGGCATCATCGGGAAGCTGTTCGCCGACAACGCCAGGCTGTATGAATCCTTCGGCCGCTTCGACTCGAACCTGCTCGGCCTGGTGCGGGCCGACGGCGCGCTCGATCTCTACCACGGCGGCCTGCGCGCGACCGATGCGCAGGGCGAGACGATCTTCGACCACGCCGACTACCAGCGCTACTACGAGTACATCCACGAGGAAGTGAAGCCCTGGTCCTACATGAAGTTTCCCTTCATCGTGGAGAAGGGCACCGAGGCCGGCTGGTACCGCGTCGGCCCGCTGGCGCGGGTGGCGCAGTGCGACTTCATTCCGACCGGGCTGGCCGAGGCCGAGCGCGTGGCCTTCAAGGCCTTCGACGGCGGCGCGGCGCTCTCCGCGCCCCTGGGTTACCACTGGGCGCGCATGATCGAGATGCTGCACGCGGCGGAGGGCATCGAGGAGCTGCTGCTCGACAACGACCTCTCCGGCGGCGACCTCGTCGTGCGCGGCGAGCGCCGGCTGCGCGGGGTCGGCGTCATCGAGGCGCCGCGCGGCACGCTGGTGCACCACTACCGCATCAACGAGGACGACCAGGTCGTCAGCGCCAACCTGATCGTCTCCACCACCAGCAACAACCAGGCGATGAACGAGGCGGTGCGGCAGGTGGCGCGGCAATACCTCGACGGCCGCAGCCTCACCGAGGGCCTGCTCAACCACATCGAGGTCGCCATCCGCGCCTTCGACCCCTGCCTGTCCTGCGCCACGCATGCGCTGGGCAGGATGCCGCTGGAAGTAGAACTGCTCGATGCCGATGGCGGCGTGGTCGACCGCCTGTACAAGGGCGTGGTCGCCTGAGCGTGGTTGCCTCCCTGCTGATCTTCGGCTACGGCAATCCCAGCCGGGGCGACGATGCCCTCGGGCCGGCCCTGCTGGAGCGCATCGAGGCCGCCATGCCGGCGCATCCCGAATGGGGCGAGGTGGCGCTGCTCACCGATTTCCAGCTTCAGCCGGAGCATGCGCTCGACCTGGAAGGGCGTGCGTGCGTGCTGTTCATCGACGCCAGCGTTTCCTGCCCGGCGCCCTTCGCTTTCTCGCGCCTGGCACCCGTGCAGGAGATCGGCTATACCACCCACGCCATGAGCCCCGCGGCGCTGCTTGCCGTCTGCCGCCAGGTGACGGCAAGCGAACCGCCGCCCGCCTGTTTGCTGAGCGTGCGCGGATCATCGTTCGAACTGGGGGAGCCGATCAGTACCGCCGCCCAGGCGCATCTTGAAGCGGCGTTAAGCTTTCTTCAGAAATGGCTTGCCAACGGCTGGCAAGGTTTAGACTGATCCAGATCAATAAGCGTAAGCGAGGCGACCGGTTAATATCTTTCCAGTTTGCCCGTCCAATTGACAATCAGGCATCGAATATACCTCCGTCATTGTTTGTAACATTCTGATTATAGGAAACAAATTACTCATAAGCGGCCGGCATGCTTCTTGTTATTGGACAGACTGCTCCGGACAGCAAGAAAATGATCGCGGAAGGCAGGCTGAACCTGGAAATTGCCTGGAATGGCAAGCAAATTACCGGTGCGACGGTGAGTTCGGCACGCGCCCTGCATGCCAGCCGCGTGCTGGAAGGCAAGTCTGCGGCCCAGGTCATCGGCATGGTGCCGCTGCTTTTCAGCATCTGCGGCCGCTCGCAGACGGTTGCCGCTGCGGCGGCTCTGGAAGCCGCAAGCGGCCATGAGGTGCGGGTCCCGGTCGAGCGCTTGCGCGAACTGGTGGTGGCTGCCGAGTGTGTGCATGAACACTTGTGGCGGCTGCTGCTCGATCTTCCCGCGCTGCTCGGCGAGCCGCAGCGACGGGATTCGTTCATCGGCATGCGGCGGCGTTTCGACGATGTGCGGCGCAGGTTCGCTTCCGGCACGGCCTGGTGGGAAGAGGCGGGCGATATCCGCGACCTGGGAAGCTGGCGCGTCCTGGTCGGAGATATCGAGGATTTCCTTGCGGCGGAAGTGTACGGGATGGAAGCCGGGCGCTTTCTGCGGGTTGCGACAACGGGAGAACTGGAAGAGTGGCTGGCGGCAGGGCAGGGTCCAGCGGCGCGTCTGCTCGGCGGATTATGGAACCTGTCCCTCGGCCGCAGCGATGTTCCCCTGTTTTCCTTGCCGGAGTTCGCGGCGCTGGCCGGCGAGATAGCTCCTGCGCTCGAAGCGTCGGATGAGTTTGTCGCCGCCCCTTGCAGCAATGGCGCACCGGCCGAGACGGGGGCGCTGGCGCGGGAAGCGAAGCAGCCGCTGGTTGCCGCGGCGCTGGCCGGGCGCGGCAACACGGTAGGCGTGCGGATACTGGCCCGGCTGGTCGAACTGGCCCGGCTGGCCGAGCGCATGCGGGAGTTGAGCCACGGCGGCCGCGTTCTGCCCTGGCTGCGATCGGTGCGGCTGCGGCCGAAGACCGGCGTGGCGGCGGTCGAGACGGCGCGCGGCGTGCTGATCCATCTGGCCGCGCTCGACGGCGGAAAGGTGTCCCGCTACCGCATCGTGGCGCCGACGGAATGGAACTTCCATCCCGACGGCGCCTTCGCCCGGGGGCTGGCCGGGGCCGCGGCGCGGGACGAGAATGAAGCAGGGCGTGCGGCGGCGCTGCTGGCCCATGCGCTCGATCCGTGCGTGGCCTATGATGTTCGGGTGGGGAGTCCCGCGCATGCATGAAATGTCGCTCGCCGAGGGCGTGCTTCAGATCATCGAGGATCACGCGGCGAAGGAAGGCTTCTCGCGCGTGAAGTCGGTCTGGCTGGAGATCGGCGCGCTCTCCGGCGTCGAGCCCGAAGCGATGCGCTTCTGCTTCGACGCGGTGACGCGCGGCAGCATGGCCGAAGGCGCCGTGCTTGCGATCATCGAGGCGCCGGGCAGCGGCTGGTGCATGCAGTGCGGCGGCACGGTGCCCCTGCCTGAGCGCTACAGCGCCTGTCCGCGCTGCGGCGGCTATCAGTTGCAGGTGAACGGCGGCACGGAAATGCGGGTGAAGGAACTGGAAGTGGAGTAGGGGCCTTGCCCCCGCCCCCTTTCCCGAGGAAAGGGGTGACGGTGGTTCAGCCGCGCGATGCGCGGCTTCCGGTTGTTGAAGGGAAAAACCATGTGCACGGTTTGCGGCTGCGGCGAAGGCGAAACGAAGATCGAGGGCGGGCAGGGGCATGAGCACCGGCACGCGGACGGGACGGCGCACAGCCATGCCCACGGACATGGCGCTGCGCATGCCCACCCGCACGTCGGCTTCAGCTACGTGCCGCGCCAGCATCACCCTCACGGCGGCCATGTCCATGCGCGTGGGGATGGCCACCTGCATTACGGCACCGGCCCGGCCGGTGCCCACGCACCGGGCATGTCGCAGGGCCGCATGGTGCGGATCGAGCAGGACATCCTGTCGAAGAACAATGCCTACGCCGATGCCAACCGCAGGCAATTCGGCGAGTGCGGCATCTTCGCGGTGAACCTCGTCTCCAGCCCCGGCTCCGGCAAGACCACGCTGCTGGTGAAGAGCATCGAAATGCTGAAAGGACGCCATCCGCTGGCGGTGATCGAGGGCGACCAGCAGACCAGCAACGACGCCGAGCGCATCCGCGCCGCCGGGGCGCAGGCCATCCAGGTGAACACCGGCAAGGGCTGCCATCTCGACGCCCACATGGTCGGCCACGCCTTCGAGCGGCTGGATCTGGCGCAGGGCGGGCTGCTGCTGATCGAGAATGTCGGCAACCTGGTCTGCCCGGCGGAATTCGACCTGGGCGAGGCGCACAAGGTGGTGATCCTCTCCGTCACCGAGGGCGAGGACAAGCCGCTCAAGTACCCCAACATGTTCGCGGCGAGCGACCTCATGCTGCTCACCAAGGTGGACCTGCTGCCGCATCTTTCCTTTGACACGGCGAAATGCATCGAATACGCGCGCCGCGTCAATCCGAAGATCGAGGTGATGCAAGTGTCGTCGGTCAGCGGCGCCGGCATGGAGGACTGGCTCGCCTGGCTCGGGCACGGCGTGGCCGCGGCACGCAAGGGTTGAGGCCGGTCATGCCTCTCGCCGCCACCGCCTGGCCCATCATCTGCCGCCGCAT
>PNJM01000068.1 GCA_013821865.1 Rhodocyclaceae bacterium | reverse complement strand
GCATGCCCATGTAGTCTGCCGTGGCTCGATCCATGCCGGACGCGCTGCCGGCCAGGCCGCGAAAGATGTTGCCGCCGCCGATCACCACGCCGATTTCAACGCCGAGATCGGCGACCGCCTTGATTTCGGCAACGATCCCGGCCAGCGTGCTCCGATTGATGCCGTAGGCGTCGTCGCCCATCAGGGCTTCGCCCGACAGCTTCAGCAGGATGCGCTTGAAGGCGGCGGTTTCGGACATGCTCAGCCCCCCCGCCGGGCCGCCCCAAGGGGGGGCAGCGAAGCGAAGTGAGCGTGGGGGCCGTTCATTTCGCGGCAGCGGCTGCGGCAGCCTGGGCGGCAACCTCGGCGGCGAAATCGTTCGATCGCTTCTCCAGTCCCTCGCCGACGACATAGAGCTGGAAGCGCGCCACGGATGCGTTTTTCGACTTCAGCAGAGCCTCAATGGTGAGCTTGTCGTCCTTGACGAAGGGCTGGCCAAGCAGGGTCACTTCCTTGAGGTATTTCTGCACGCTGCCTTCGATCATCTTCTCGACGATGTTGGCCGGCTTGCCGGATTCCGCGGCCTTGGCGATCGCGACGGAACGCTCCTTCTCGATCAGTTCCGCCGGCACTTCTTCCTTCGACAGCGACACCGGCTTGCTTGCCGCGATATGCATTGCGAGATCCTTGGCCAGCGTCTCGTCGCCGCCGACGACGTCCAGCAGTACGCCGACCTTGGCGCCGCCGTGGATGTAGCTGGCCAATTTGCCCTTCGCCTGGAAGCGGGCGAAGCGGCGGATCGACATGTTTTCGCCGATCTTGCCCACCAGCGCCGTGCGGGTCTCCTCGACAGTGGCACCGTTCAGCGCCAGGACCGACAGGGCCGCCACGTCTGCGGGATTGTTTCTGGCAACCAGTTCGGCCAGGTTTTTCGTGAAGGCCAGGAAATCGTCGTTTTTGGCGACGAAGTCGGTCTCGCAGTTGACCTCGACGATCGCGCCGAGCTTGCCGTCAGCCGCGATATGGATTCCGACCACGCCTTCGGCCGCCACGCGTGAGGCCGCCTTGCTGGCCTTGTTGCCGAGCTTGACGCGCAGGATCTCTTCAGCCTTGGCCATGTCGCCGGCGGCTTCGGCCAGGGCCTTCTTGCATTCCATCATCGGCGCGTCGGTCTTCTCGCGCAACTCTTTCACCATCGAAGCGGTAATTTCCGCCATGCTTGCTCCTGAATTTTTTCTGGGTGATACACAGCGGGGCGGGCGGCCAGGCCGCCCCGCAGGGTTGGATTGACCGGGCTCGTCAGGCCGCGCCTTCGGCGCCGGTCTCATCGACCTCGACAAAGTCGTCCGACACCGCTGCCACGATCTCCTGCACGGTCTGGCTGCGGCCTTCGAGTACCGCATCGGCGGCACCGCGCGCATAGAGGCGGATGGCCCGGCTGGAGTCGTCGTTGCCCGGGATGACATAGGCGATGCCCTCTGGGGTGTGGTTGGTATCGACCACGGCGACGACCGGAATGCCCAGCTTGTTGGCTTCGGTCACGGCAATCTTGTGATAGCCGACATCGATGAGGAAGATAGCATCGGGCAGGCCGTTCATGTCCTTGATGCCGCCGATGCTCTTCGAGAGCTTGACCATCTCGCGCTGCAGCATCAGGGCTTCCTTCTTGCCGACGCGCTCGAAGGAGCCGTCCTGCGACATGGTTTCGAGATCTTTCAGGCGCTTGATCGACTGCTTGACTGTCTTGAAGTTGGTCAGCATGCCGCCCAGCCAGCGCTCATCGACGAAAGGCACGCCGGCGCGCAAAGCCTCCTCGCGCACGATCTCGCGTGCCTGGCGCTTGGTGCCGACGAAGAGCACGGTGCCCTTGTTGGCCGCCATCTTGCGCAGGAAATTCATCGCCTCCTGGTATTTGACGAGGGTCTTTTCCAGATTGATGATATGAATCTTGTTGCGATGGCCGAAAATGAACGGGGCCATCTTGGGATTCCAGAAGCGTGTCTGGTGGCCGAAATGGACACCCGCCTCCAGCATTTGACGCATGGTCGTGGTCATACGATTACTCCAAACAGGGTTAGCCTCCGCCCGGCTGTGCAACCGCTGAACAGGTGTCGGTGTTTTCCCGCCGCCACCGCTCTCAGGGCACCCTCTTGGTTGCCGGGCGTGTGAATTTTGCCTATCGACCACAATGTCCGGTAGGCAAGCCGCGCATTATAGCAACCTCCTGCCAATATACTCAAGGGGTTAGGCTGGCGCACTCCAGCACCGTGGCGGAATTTGCCTCGGGTCTGCCAATCCGCTAGGCTTTGAAATTTGCGGTTCTTCCCCCAACAATCATGAGCATTACCATCAAGACCCCCGAACAAATCGAGAAAATGAGGGTCGCCGGCCGACTTGCGGCCGAGGTGCTGGACTACATCGAGCCCCACGTCCAGCCTGGTGTGACCACGGCCGAACTCGACCACCTCTGCCACGACTACATGGTCAATGTACAGGACACCATCCCTGCGCCGCTCAACTATGCCCCGCCCGGCTACAGCCCCTACCCGAAGTCGATCTGCACCTCGATCAACCACCAGGTCTGCCACGGCGTTCCGGGCGACAAGAAGCTCAAGCGCGGCGATATCGTGAACCTCGACATCACGGTGATCAAGGAGGGTTTCCACGGCGACACCAGCCGCATGTTCATTGTCGGCGGCGAGGCTTCCATCCTCGCCAGGCGCCTCTGCGCCGTCACCTACGAGTGCCTCTGGCTGGGCATCGTCCAGGTGCGGCCGGGCGGACGGCTGGGCGACATCGGCCACGCCATCCAGCGTTACGCCGAATCCAACGGCTTTTCCGTTGTGCGCGAGTTCTGCGGCCACGGCATCGGCGCCAAATTCCACGAGGAGCCGCAGGTGCTGCACTACGGCAAGCCCGGCACCGGCCCCGAACTGCGTCCCGGCATGACCTTCACCATCGAACCCATGATCAACGCCGGCAAGGCGGCGATCTCCGAGCTTCCGGACGGCTGGACCATTGTCACCAAGGACCGCAGCCTGTCCGCCCAGTGGGAACACACCGTGCTGGTAACCGAGACGGGCCATGAGGTTCTGACCATTTCCGCCGGCTCTCCGCCCAAGCCCGCCGTTGCGGGCTGACCGATGGCAACTGCATCTGCCGAAGCCCTGACGCACGACCTGCGGCTTCTGGTTGGCCGCTTCAAGACCGACCTGGCTGAAGGACAGCACAAGCTGCGTGACGCCTACCAGGCGCATCCGGATGCGGCAAAGCTGCTGCGCGGCCGCAGCCAGCTGGTGGACGGCGTGCTCAAGGCGCTCTGGCAGGAAGCCCGCCTGCCCCTCGGCCTGGCGCTGGTAGCCGTGGGCGGTTATGGCCGCCGCGAGCTCTATCCCGCATCCGACGCGGACCTGCTGTTCCTGCTGCCCGACAACGTTGCTCGCGAAACGGAAAAGCAGCTCGAACAATTGATCGGCCTCCTCTGGGACATCGGCCTGGACATCGGCCACAGCGTGCGCAGCATAGACGAATGCCTGGAAGAGGCCGGGCGCGACATCACGGTGCAGACCAATCTGCTGGAGGCGCGCCTGCTCTGCGGCAGCCGCGGCCTGTATGCCGCTTTCTCCGAACGCCTGCATGCCGGGCTGGATGCGCAGGCCTTCTTCAAGGGCAAGCGCCTGGAGCAGGACGAGCGCTATACCCGCTACCAGGAAACGCCCTACGCCCTCGAGCCAAATTGCAAGGAGAGCCCCGGCGGCCTGCGCGACCTGCAGTTGATCCTCTGGATCAGCCGCGCCACCGGCCGCGGCGATTCATGGGGCGATCTCGCCCGCCAGGGCTATGTCACGCGCGGCGAGGCCATGCAGCTGAAGCGGCTGGAGCGCTTCCTCCAGCACGTCCGCATCCGCCTGCATTACCTGACCGGGCGGCGCGAGGACCGCCTGCTGTTCGACCACCAGGAAGCGGTGGCACGTGAATTCGGCATCGAGCCGACGGCCACGCGCCGCGCCAGCGAACTGCTGATGCAACGCTACTTCCGCACCGCCAAGTCGGTCACCCAGCTCAATACCATCCTGCTGCAGAACCTCGGCGCCTCGGTATTCCCGGGCGCTCAGCCCGTGCCCATCCTCATCAACGAGCGCTTTCAGATGAACCGGGAACTGCTCGACGTGCGCGCCGAGGATGCCTTCGAGAAAACTCCCTCGGCCATCCTGGAGAGCTTCCTCATCATGGAGCAGCGCCCCGAGCTGAAAGGCATGACGGCGCGCACCCTGCGTGCCTTGTGGCGCGCCCGCCGGCTGGTCGGGCCGGCTTTCCGTCGCGATCCGAAGAACCGCGCCCTGTTCCTTGAGATCTTCCAGCAGCGGCGCGGCCTGGTGCACGAGCTGCGGCGCATGAACCAGTACGGCATCCTCGGACGCTACATCCCGGCCTTCCGCCGCATCGTCTGCCAGATGCAGCACGACCTGTTCCATGTCTATACGGTGGACCAGCACATCCTCATGGTGGTGCGCAACCTGCGCCGCTTCACCATGGCCGAATTCGCCCACGAGCAGCCGTTCTGCAGCCGGCTTATTGCCGGTTTCGAGCGGCACTGGCTGCTCTACCTGGCTGCCCTCTTCCACGACATTGCCAAGGGGCGCGGTGGCGACCATTCCCGGCTCGGCATGCCCGATGCCCGCCGCTTCTGCCGCGAGCATGGACTGAGCGAGGAAGACGGCGCGCTGGTGGTCTGGCTGGTCGAGCATCATTTGTCCATGTCCACCGTGGCGCAGAAACAGGATCTGGCCGATCCGGAAGTCGTCCGCGCCTTCGCGTCACTGGTCGGCGACGAGCGCCGGCTCACGGCGCTTTACCTGCTCACCGTGGCCGACATCCGCGGCACCAGCCCGAAGGTCTGGAACGCCTGGAAGGGCAAGCTGCTGGAGGATCTCTACAACGCCGCGCTGCGCCTCATCCGTGGCGCCACACCCCAGCAGGCGCTGGGCATCGGCGAGCGCCAGGAAGAGGCGCGCCGGATGCTGCGCTACTTCGGCCTGCGCGAGGGTACCGAGAACGAATTCTGGCAGGTGCTCGACACGGTGTATTTCCTGCGCCACGACGCCGAGGAGATCGCCTGGCACACGCGCGCGCTCTATCACCGCCCGCGCGCCGCGCACCCGGTGGTCAAGGCGCGCCTGCCGCACATCGGCGAGGGACTGCAGGTGATGGTCTATGTGCCCGACCAGCCCAATCTGTTCGCGCGCCTGTGCGGCTTCTTCAGCCGGCTCGGCTACAGCATCGCCGAGGCCAAGATCCACACCACGCGCCACGGCTATGCGCTGGACAGCTTCATGCTGCTCGATCCGGACAACCAGCTCTCCTACCGCGACATGATCGGCCTGATCGAGCATGACCTGGCCGGGCAACTGGCGACCGGTGCGCCGATGGACCGCACGGGAGGAGGCCGCCTCTCGCGCCAGGTCAGGAACTTCCCCATCACGCCGGAAGTGCATATCAGGCCGACCGAGAAAGGCGACCAGCATCTGCTGTCGGTGACCGCCGCCGACCGGCCGGGTCTGTTGTTCACCGTCGCCAGCATCCTGGCCGGGCACAACATCAACATCCATACCGCCAAGATCGCCACGCTGGGCGAACGCGTCGAGGACACCTTTCTCGTCAGCGGTGCGGAACTGGCGAAGACGGCGACGCTGTTGCGGCTGGAGACGGAGTTGCTGGAGCAGTTGCAGGTCTAACGAGTCAGCGGCCAGCGGCCGATGATGCGATAGCTCGCGCCCGCGGGCTTCAGATCGGATTCCACCAGGACAAACTCGTCCACCCGCCAGGCTATTCGCGGCGCTTCGGGCTGTGTCTCATCGCAGCGGGCATTGCGCAACAGCGTGACATGCGCTGCGAAGGGGCGTTCCTCGGTGCGAAAGCCGGCGGCCTTGAGCCGCGTGCCGAGGTCGGCGGCAAGATCCCGCAGCGCGCCTGGAATCTCGCTGGCCCCGGCCCAGACGATTTTCCTGCCTGGCACGCACTGAAGATAGTCAAGCGCCAGTTCGAAGGCCGGCGCACGGACCGCGCCGGCGATGCTTTCGAGTTCGGAAATACGCTGAAGCAGGATGCTGCCGATGAAAGCCAGGGTCAGGTGGAGCGTCTCGACCCGCATGCGACGTCCGCCACAGTGCCGGTGTGCCTCGCGGCCGGCCTGTTCGAGCTGGTTCAGGACAGCTTCATCCGGCCACAGGGCAAAGAAAACGCGCCGCTCCTTTGACGCGACGGCTTCAGCTGCCATCGCCTCCGGCGCGCTCGATCAGGGCAACGGCCTGGGCGGCGATGCCCTCGCCGCGGCCGGTGAACCCGAGCCGTTCCGTCGTTTTAGCCTTGATATTCACGCGGCCGGCTTCGATGCCGAGGTCCGACGCGACGTTGGCGGCCATCTGCGCCACGTAGGGCGCCATGCGCGGCGCCTGGGCGATCACCGTGGCATCGACGTTGCCTACGCGGAAGCCGGCCCACTCGACGAGCCGTGCCGTCTCGCGCAAAAGCTGGCGGCTGTCGGCGTCCTTGAAGCGCGGATCGCTATCGGGGAAATGGCGGCCGATATCGCCCAGCCCGGCGGCGCCGAGCAAGGCGTCGGTGATGGCGTGCAGCAGCACGTCGGCGTCGGAGTGGCCGAGCAGACCTTTCCCGAACGGGATATCCACCCCGCCGATGATCAGTTTTCTGCCCGGCACCAGGGCATGGACATCGAACCCCTGGCCGATTCTCATCGTCACCCTCCCCGCTGCACAAGTATCCGTTCGGCCAGCGCCAGATCGGATGGATAGGTCACTTTCAGGTTGCTCATGTCGCAAGCCACCAGCTTGGGACGGTGGCCCAGCGCCTCGACCGCACCCGCTTCGTCAGTAACGGCGCGGGTGTGCGAAATCGCCTCGCGCAGCAGGCCATAGCGGAACATCTGCGGCGTCTGCGCCTGCCACAGGTGCTCGCGCGGAACCGTCGCGTCGATGCGCCGGTCGATACCGGCGCGCTTTAACGTGTCAGCCACCGGGACGGCAAGAATGCCGCCCACCGGATCGTCGCCGACCTCGCCGATCAGGGCATCGAGATGTACGAAGGACAGACAGGGCCGCGCTGCGTCGTGCACCAGCACCCAGTCGTCGGGCCGCGCCTCCTCGGCGATCTCCAGCAGACCGTTCAGTACGCTGTCGGCCCGCGTCGGGCCGCCGCAGCGCAAGGCCGACAGCCTGGTGCCGAACTGCGTCCGGTCGTGCCTGCCCCACTCCTCGTCCCGCTCGGCCAGCACGACGAAAACCCGGCTCAGGCGCGACGAGGCGCAAAGTGCAGACAGAGCGTGGTGGATCATCGGGCGCCCGGCAAGGGAAAGATATTGCTTGGGCAGCGCATCTCCCATGCGCGTTCCCGTGCCCGCCGCGGGCACCAGAGCGAAGTAGCGTGGCATGCCCGGGATTTTATCGGAAAAGACGCGCTAGAATCGGCGGCATGGACATCTTCGAGCAGCTTTCCGCGCCCCGGCACCTGGAGGCGTTCGTCACCAGCCTTGCCATCGGCCTGCTCATCGGCCTCGAGCGCGAGCAGCGCAGATCCCCGAAGGCAGGCTTGCGCACCTTCGCCCTGGTGGCCCTGCTCGGCACGCTGGCCGGCCTGCTGTCGCAGAAGACCGATTCCGGCTGGATCCTCGCCGCCGGCCTGCTCGTCGTCGGCGCCATGATCATCGCCGCCTACATCAACCAGCCCGACGATGCCGGCGATCCGGGCACCACCTCGGTCGTGGCCATCCTCGTCTGCTATTGCCTCGGCGCGGCGGTTTGGTTCGGCTACGGCACGCTTGCGGTCATGCTCGGCATCGCCACCACCGTCCTGCTCTATTTCAAGTCCGAGTTGCACGGCATCTCGCACCGGCTGACGTCGAGGGACCTGATCTCGATCCTGCAGTTCGCCGTCCTGTCCTTCGTCATCCTGCCCATCCTGCCCGACCGCAATTTTGGCCCCTACGACGCGCTCAACCCGCACCATGTCTGGCTCATGGTGGTGCTGATTTCCGGCGTCTCCCTCGCCGGCTACGCCGCGCTGCGCCTGGCCGGGCCGCAGCACGGCGCTCCCATGATGGGATTCCTCGGCGGGCTGGTGTCGAGCACCGCGACGACGGTTGTATTTTCCCGCCATGCCCGCAACCAGGTGACGCCTGCCCGCACAGCCATGGTGGTGATCCTGCTGGCAAGTCTCATGGTGCTGATGCGGCTGACCGTCATCGCCGCCGTGGTGGCCCCCGCTATCCTGTTGCCACTGGCCAAGGTCTTCTCCGGCGGAATGGTGCTGGGGCTGGCGGTGGCCGCCTACGGCTGGCACAGGCTGGAAGCGCGGGGCAAACTGCCCGTGCCGGAAGTGCGCAACCCGACCGAGATCCGCACCGCGCTGGGCTTCGGCGCGCTCTACGCCGTGGTTCTTTTTTGCGCGGCCTGGCTGTCGGACGTCGCCGGTACAAAAGGCATGTACGCCGTCGCCCTCGTTTCCGGCCTGACCGACGTCGATGCCATCACTCTTTCCAGCCTGCGCCTGTTCGCGCAGGAAAAACTCTCCGCCGCCCAGGCCGTCACCTCGATCGCCCTGGCAGTGTTGTCCAACCTGGCCTTCAAACTCGGTCTGATCGCCACCCTGGGCAGCTGGGCGCTCACCCGCCACACCCTGCCGGGCTTGCTCGCCATTGCGCTTGGCATCGGTGCCGGACTCGCCCTGGCGTGATCCACTCGCTAACCCTTCCGGGGTTCCTCCAGCCGTCCGGAAAACAGGCTCGCCACCACGATCATCGCTCCGCCCAGCCATTCCTTGACGCCCATTGCCTCGCCGGCAAGCAACCAGGACGATACTGCAGCGACTACCAGTTCGAACAGGAAGATGACGATGGCCTGGTTGGCCGGGGTGCGCGTCAGGCCGTACTGGACGACGAGGTTGATCACCAGCAGCACCGCACCGACCGCCAGCACCAGCGTCCAGCTCAGCGGCTGCGTCGGCAGCGAAACCGGGCCCGGCTCGAACGGCAGCACGCACAGCCCGACCGCCACGACGCCGGCGAAGACGGCCATAGATTTGATCTCGATGGAAAGATGCGCCGTCCTGCGGATCAGCACGTTGGTCAGGGCGAAGAAGAACCCCGCGGCGAGGCCCAGCCACTCGGCGCCGTTTTTCGGCACCGGCAGGCCCTGCCGAGACTGCCAGAGCATGACCACGGCGCCTGCAATGGAAAGTCCTATCACGGCGGTGCCGGCCATGTACAGCCGCTCGCCGAGCAGCAGGCGGGAAAGAAGCACGGTCCATAAGGGCGCCAGGTAGAACAGAAGCATCACGCGCATCACCTCGCCATGCACCGTGGCCAGGACATAGCCCAGATTGCAGCCGCCGGCGGCCAGGGCGAGGAACGCCAGCGCCCACGACGGACGCAGTTGCGCGAGGGAACGGCGCAGGAAGATCAGGCCGAGCAGAAAGGCAACGAAGTAGGTGAGCGTTGCGGCGGTCGCGGCGGAAACTCCGGCACGTTCGAGCACGCGGTAGGGATGCCAGATGAGCCCCCAGACGGTAGCACCGGCGAGGAGGGCAACAATTGCCGCAGCGTTTTTGGTTCGGAGCATCTTATAATTCATTCTTTTCGATGGAGCGGCGCGCCACCACGCACGCAACCAGGACGTGAATCCCGACCTCGACAAGCTTCAGCCCTACCCCTTCGAGAAACTGCGCCTGCTGTTCAAGGGCGTCGCGCCGCCCAAGGAATTGCGCGAGATCCGGCTTTCCATCGGCGAGCCCCGGCACGAGACGCCGGCCTTCATCAAGGAAACGCTGGTTGCGGGCCTGGACGGCCTGGCGAATTATCCCACGACCGCCGGCAGCGACGCGCTGCGCGGAGCCATTGCCGGCTGGCTGGCGCGGCGCTACGGGATTCCCGCGCCTGATGCGCAAACCCAGGTGCTGCCGGTGAATGGCTCGCGCGAAGCGCTGTTCGCCTTCGCCCAGTGCGTGGTCGATGCCACGCGCGGCAACGCGCTGGTGCTCTGCCCCAACCCCTTCTACCAGATCTACGAGGGCGCGGCCTTCCTGGCCGGCGCCCAGCCGTTTTTCCTCAATCACCTGCCAGAAAACGGCTTCGCCTCGGACTTCACGACCGTTTCCGGGGAGGACTGGCGACGCACGCAACTCGTCTATGTCTGCTCCCCGGACAACCCGACCGGCAAGGTGCTGGGTCTGGCTGAATGGAAGCAGCTGTTCGAGCTTTCCGACAGGCACGGCTTCGTCATCGCCAGCGACGAATGCTATTCCGAGATCTATTTCGACGAAGCCGCCCCGCCGCTGGGCGCTCTCGATGCGGCGCGCCGTCTGGGTCGCGACGATTATCGCGGCTTGGTCGTCTTCTCCAGCCTGTCGAAGCGTTCCAAC
>PNJM01000067.1 GCA_013821865.1 Rhodocyclaceae bacterium | reverse complement strand
GGCTGACCAGCATCGCCAACTCGACCTTTCTGGTCAATCTCGCGCCGATACTGGTGACGCTGGGCGCCTGGGTGCTGTTCCGCGAACGCGCCAGGCCGGTATTCTTCCTCGGCCTGCTGCTCTCGCTGATCGGCGCGGCCCTGCTGGTGCGGGCGACGCTCTCATCGAATGAGACGGCACTGCTGGGGGACATGCTGGGCATAGTCACGGCCGTCTTCTACGCCGGCTACCAGCTCGCCATCAAGCACTCGCGCGGCAACTATGCCACCTCCCGCATCATGCTGGCGAGCGGCATCGTTTGCGCGAGCGCGCTGCTGCCGGTGGCGCTGGCCTTCGGCGAGCGCATCCTGCCCGCAAGCGCGGCCGGCTGGCTGCCGCTGCTCGGCCTGGCCCTGGTCTGCCAGTTCGGCGGGCAGAGCCTCATCACCTACGCCGTGGCGCACCTGCCGGCGAGCTTCTCCTCGGTGAGCCTGCTCACCCAGCCGGTGGTGGCGTCGCTGCTGGCCTGGCTGTTTTTCGGCGAAGCCCTGGCAGGGCTGCAATGGCTGGGGGGTGCGGCGGTTCTGGCGGGAATATGGCTGGCGCGCCGCGGCGCGTCCTCTCGCTAGCTAATCACGGCAGATCGAACAGCAGCAACTCGGCGTCCGCATCCGCCGCTATGTTCAAGGCGGGCTCGTCTGCAATCTTGGCCCCGTCGCCTGCCTGAAGCGCATTCCCGTTCAGTTTCGCCTGCCCCTTCGCCAGATGGAGGTAGGCGCGCCGGCCTGGCGCCAGCGCGTGCGAGGTCTGCTCGCCGGAAGCAAGCAGGGATACATACACGGCCGCATCCTGATGGATAGTGACGCTGCCCTCGCGCCCGTTGCGCGAGGCAATCAGCCTGAGCCTGCCGCGCCTTTCCTCCGGCGCGAAGAACTTCTGCTCATAGGAAGGCGGCACTCCCTTCACGGCCGGCTCGATCCAGATCTGCAGCAGATGCACGATCTCTTCCGGGGAGGGATTGAACTCGGAATGCAGTACCCCCTTCCCCGCGCTCATGCGCTGCACCTCGCCCGGCCGGATCACCTCGCCGTTGCCCATGCTGTCCT
Organism: Rhodocyclaceae bacterium; assembly: GCA_013821865.1. GTDB lineage: Bacteria > Pseudomonadota > Gammaproteobacteria > Burkholderiales > Rhodocyclaceae > Desulfobacillus. Next base: position 9,415 of record PNJM01000067.1, on the reverse strand, counting down.
TGTGCTCAAGCGCGCCGGAGAGGATGTACGTGATGATCTCCATGTCGCGGTGGCCATGCGTGCCGAACCCCTTGCCGGGCTGCACGAAATCCTCGTTGATGACGCGCAGGGCGCCCCAGCCCATCTCGGCGGGATCGTAATAGTCGGCGAAGGAAAAGGAATGCCAGGTGTCGAGCCAGCCGTGATTGGCGTGGCCGCGCGCCGTGCTCTTGCGAATCTGGATCATGGGAACCTCCGCTCGGGTGACAGCCGGTTTGACAATGGCCGGTCTGGAAGGTGCCGTGCTATTCGTGCGCCGACTCGACCCAGTCGATGATCGGCCGCCACTGCTCCAGATCCTTCTCCGCGCGCGACGGCGAAAGATCGAAGACGGTCATGCCGTGCGCCGCGGCCTGGACATAAACCTGGGTGTCGCGCAGATAGGACAGCACGGGCAGGTCGAGCCCTTCGAGGAAGCGCTCCAGCTCGTGCGCCGCGCGGGTGCGCTGATCGACGCGCATGCCGACGATGGCGACGAAGGTCTTCTGGCTCCGCACCGCCTTCTCCTCGAGCAGGATGTCGAGGAAGTCCTTCGTGGCGAGAATATCGAAGATGGACGGCTGCAGCGGCACGATGACGCGATGTACCCTCTTCACCACCTGGTCCAGCTTCTTGCCGTGCAGGCCGGCCGGGGTGTCAAGCACGACGTGCGTGGTGTCCCTGGGCGGGTGCGCCGCTTCGCCCGGTTCGACATCCCAGCCGCGGATCGGCGGCAACCCGGCGGGCCGCAGCTTGAGCCATTCGCGCGCCGACTGCTGGCGGTCGATGTCGCCCAGCATGACCCGGTGACCCCGGCGCGCGAAATAGCCGGCGAGATTGATGGCCAATGTGGTCTTGCCGCAGCCGCCCTTGGGATTGGCGATGAGGAATGAGTGGAGCATCGGTCTAGGGCAGCAGCACGGTCGAGCCGGTGGTCCTGCGAGCTTCCAGGTCGGCCTGGGCGCGGCCGGCATCCATCAGCGCATAGGTCTGGTTCACCTCGATCTTCACCTTGCCCGACACCACGGCGTCGAACAGCTCGCCGGACATCTGCAGCAGATCGGCGCGCTTCGCCGTATAGGTGAACAGCGTCGGCCGCGTGATGAACAGCGAGCCCATCTTCGCCAACAGTCCCAGATCGAAAGGGGGCACCGGGCCGGAAGCCGCGCCGAAGAGCACCATCATGCCGAGCGGATGCAGGCAGGACAGAGAGTCCATGAAGGTATCCTTGCCGATGGAGTCGTACACCACCGGCACGCCGGCACCGCCGGTGATCTCCTTCACGCGCTCGGCGAATTTCTCTCGGGTGTAGACGATGGGATGGTCGCAGCCGTGGGCTTTCGCCAGTGCGGCCTTCTCGTCAGAGCCGACGGTGCCGATCACCGTCGCGCCGAGCGCCTTCGCCCACTGGCAGACGATGAGGCCGACGCCGCCGGCGGCGGCATGGATGAGGAGGGTGTCGCCCGGCTGCACGCGATAGGTGCGCCGCAGCAGGTACTGCGCGGTCATGCCCTGCAGCATCATCGCCGCGCCCTGCTCGAAGGACAGCGCGTCCGGCAGTTTCACCAGCCGGTCGGCCGGAATCAGGCGCACCTCGGCATAAGCGCCAACCGGCCCGCCGGCATAGGCGACGCGGTCGCCGGCCTTGAGGTCCTTCACCCCGGCGCCGACCGCCTCCACCACCCCCGCCCCCTCGAGGCCGATGCCCGAGGGCATCGGCAGCGGATAGGCGCCGGTGCGATGGTAGATGTCGATGAAGTTCAGGCCCACGGCGTGATGGCGCACCCGCGCCTCGTTCGGGCCGGGATCGCCGACGGCGACCTCTTCCCATTTCAGGACCTCGGGACCGCCGGGCTGGTGGAAACGGATGGCGTGGGGCATGGCATGACCTCGTTTTTTGGTGGGAACGCCCTACGGAAACTACCCTGCCCGATGCAAAATTACAACCGTTATTCCCCCCTGAACGCAGGCTTGCGCTTTTCCTTGAAGGCGCGAATGCCTTCCCGGTAGTCGTAGCTGTCGTAGACGTTGCGGCGAAGCCCCTGTACCCGCTCGAATCCCTGGGGCGACATCGGCCGGGAGCCATTCAGGATGCGCAGCTGCTCCTTCATCACGGCGATGCTCAAGGGCGCGTTGGCGGCAATTTCCGCCGCCATGGTCAAAGTGAAGGGCTCCAGCTCGTCCTTCGGCACGACGTAGTTGATCATGCCGAGCCGCTCGGCCCGCTCGGCGGTGAGAGGCTTCGCCGTGAACAGCATCTCCTTGGCGATGCGGGCATTGGCTCCATTGAGAAAAGTGAGCATGCCCGAGATGTTGTACGGCACGCCCAGCTTCGCCGGCGTGGCGGCAAAAGTCGCCTCCGGAGTGGCCACGATGAGGTCGCAGGCAAACACCGTTTCGCAAGCGCCGCCCCACACACCCCGCCCTCGATCATTGCGATCACCGGCCCGGGATATATCTCGATCTCGCGAATCAGATAGCGCAAGGGATCATCCCAGCCGAGGGGATCCCGGCGGGTTTCCGGCAACACGTCGACATCATGGCCCGCCGACCACATTGTCCGAGCGCAGCAAGTTTATGTGGCCGGCCGGGTTGGCGAGAACGGATGGCTTGGGGGATGGTTATCACCTCTGTTGGTCTGGGGTTGTCTGCATGGGCGGGTTGGACAATACCGCACTTGTTCTTTCTCCAGCATGTCGAACAGCAGCCGGATGCCCGTCTCGGCGTGCCTGAGCAGCGCCGGGTTCTGCCGATAAGCCTGCAGGATGAAATCGCGATTCGCCTGAATCTCCAGCAGCAGGCGGTAATTCTCTTCGGCCGTCATGACGCGTCTCCAGCCTTGAGCTTCTGCAATTCCTCGATGTCGATCTTGTCCTTGCCGCGCCCCGTGCCGGTCTTCATGGCGATCAGATGGTCGATCGAGGCCACGGGGATCTTCAGCGGACCGACGGCGACCGAAACCGCATCGCGCCGCAGCTCGGCGTAGGGTACCGCCGGCCGGATCAGCACATCGATCACCGTCGCCATGCCTTCCGGCTGGCGCAGGCCGAAAGCCAGCATGCCTTTCTCCCGGTGCCACTGATCGAGCAGCTCCGGCCGGGCCAGCGACTCGATGTCGACAGGAATGACCGGCTGCAAGCCGGCTGAGCGCGCGCCGGAGACGAACCGCCGCAGGTTCTCCTCGTCCAGCGCCAGCACGACATCCACGTCCATGGTCACGCGCTGGTAGCCGTGCAGGGCCACCGCCAGGCCGCCCACCAGCACATAGTCAACGCTGGCGTCCTCCAACATCTTGATCAGATCGAACATGCCCATGGGCGGAATCATACGGCAACATCTGTCCGGTATGCCTTGGCTTTTGAACATCGCAAAGGTGTTACCAAAAAAGTCCGGCCACATTGTCCGAGCGCAGCGAGTTTATGTGGCCGGCCGGGCTGGCGGGCCGGAGCGAGTCCCGGCGAAGGGTTCCCCCTCTCCCCTGCCCCTCTCCCACAAGGGGCGAGGGGAAAGTCAGACGCGCAGGTGGTTGGCGTCGACCACGGCCAGCGCGGTCATATTCACCAGCCGCCGCACCGTGGCGGTGGAGGTCAGGATGTGCACCGGTTTCGCCGCGCCGAGCAGGATCGGTCCCACCGTGATGCCGTCGCCGCCGGTGACTTTGAGGAGATTGAAGGCGATGTTGGCGGCGTCCAGATTGGGCATGATGAGCAGGTTGGCCTCGCCCTTCAGCACCGAGTCCGGAAACACACGGTTGCGGATCTCCTCGGAGAGCGCCGCGTCGCCGTGCATCTCGCCATCGACTTCCAGTTGCGGCGCGCGGCCGGCAATGAGCCGGCGCGCTTCGCGCATTTTCAGCGCGGATGCCGTCTTGCGGCTGCCGAAGTTGGAATACGACAGCAGCGCCACCTTGGGCGTGATGCCGAAGCGGCGCACTTCCTCCGCCGCCATCAGCGCCATGTCGGCGATCTGCTCGGCGCTCGGGTCCTCATTGACGTAGGTGTCGCAAATGAACAGCGTGTGCCTCGGCAGCATCAGCACGTTCATGGCGGCGAAAATGCGCGCCCCGGGCTTCAGGCCGATGACGTTGGAGACCCGCTCCAGGTGGCGCGGCAGCTGGCCGTAGGTGCCGCACAGAATGGCGTCCACTTCGCCGCGCCGCAGCAGCAAAGCGCCGATCAGGGTATTGGAGCGCAGCACTTCCTTCTCGGCAATGCCGGGCGAGATGCCGTCGCGCGCCATCAGCTTGTAGTAGTCGTGGGTAAGGTCGCGGTAGCGCTCGTCGTGCTCGACGCTGACCAGCTCGAAGTCCTTGCCAATCTCGATCCGCAGGCCGAGCTTCTTCAGGCGCGCCTCGATCACCGCGGGCCGGCCCAGCGCCACCGGATAGGCGATGCCCTCGTCGGCGACGGCCTGGATGGCTCGAAGGACGCGCTCGTCCTCGCCCTCGCAGTAGAGCACGCGCTTCGGCACCTTCTTCGCCGCGGCGAAGACCGGCTTCATCAGCGTGCCGGAATGGAAGACGAACTGCGTTAGCTGCTGCCGGTAGGCGTTGAAATCCGCCACCGGCCGTGTCGCCACGCCGGAATCCATGGCGGCCTTGGCCACCGCCGGCGCAATCTTGACGATCAGGCGGGGGTCGAAAGGCTTGGGAATGATGTATTCCGGGCCGAAGGCCATCTCCGCTTCGCCATAGGCCGTCGCCACGATGTCGGAGGCTTCCACCTGCGCCAGATCGGCGATGGCGCGCACGGCGGCGAGCTTCATCTCCTCGGTAATCGTCGTCGCGCCGGCATCCAGCGCGCCGCGGAAAATGAAGGGGAAGCAGAGAACGTTATTGACCTGATTGGGATAGTCCGAACGGCCGGTCGCGATGATGGCGTCGTCGCGCACGGCACGCACCTCCTCGGGCAGGATCTCCGGCGTCGGGTTGGCCAGCGCCAGGATCAGCGGCTTTGCCGCCATCTTCGCCACCATCTCCGGCTTCAGCACGCCGCCGGCGGAAAGCCCGAGGAACACGTCGGCGCCGCCGATCACCTCGGTCAGGGAGCGCGCCGCGGTCTTCTTGGCGTAGCGCGCCTTGATCGGGTCCATCTCCTCGACGCGCCCCTCATACACCAGGCCCTTGATGTCGGTGACCCAGATGTTCTCGACTTTCACGCCCAGCATCACCAGCAGGTCCAGGCAGGCCAGCGCCGCCGCCCCGGCGCCACTGGTGACGAGCTTCACTTCGTCGATCTTCTTGCCGACGACCTTGAGACCGTTCAGCACCGCCGCGCCGACGACGATCGCCGTGCCGTGCTGGTCGTCGTGGAAAACCGGGATACGCATGCGCTCGCGCAGCTTGCGCTCGACATAGAAGCATTCGGGCGCCTTGATGTCCTCCAGATTGATGCCGCCGAAGGTCGGCTCCATGGTGGCGATGATCTCCACCAGCTGGTCCGGATCGAGCTCGGTCAGCTCGATGTCGAAGACGTCGATGCCGGCGAACTTCTTGAACAGGCAGGCCTTGCCTTCCATCACCGGCTTGGCGGCGAGGGCGCCGATATTGCCCAGGCCGAGCACCGCCGTGCCGTTGGTGATCACGCCGACCAGATTGCTGCGCGAGGTGACCGTCGCCGCTTCGCCCGGGTCGGCGACGATGGCATTGCAGGCAGCAGCGACGCCGGGCGAATAGGCCAGCGCCAGATCGCGCTGGTTGGTCAGGCCCTTGGTGGGTACTACCGAAATCTTGCCCGGCGTGGGCAGGCGGTGATATTCAAGCGCGGCGGCACTGAGATCCTTTTCCATTGCTCCTCCTCGCCGCATGTTTTGCGGCAATACGATTGTAGGCCCGATGCGGCCGCGGTCCCATTGTGGGAAACCGCAATTTATAAAGCATGAACTGCCTGTGGCACCTTGTCAGTCGCCCGGAAGACAAGATCAGAATGTGCCGGGGTAGGCGCCACCGTCGAGAAGGAGATTCTGACCAGCGCGTGTTTTCCTGCGATGCCAAGAGTCATGTCAATTCACTTTGGTCACGTCGAGTCGGGAAATCGCATGGGCGCAGCCGGCGTAGCCGGCCGGCGGCGTGCCGCGGATGAGGCCGCCGATCTGCGCCATCACCTCAGGATGCGCCGTGCGGTAGGACGCGGTAAACCAGCGCTCGAGCGTCGGCTGCACCAGCGGCGCCACGCCCTCTTCAGTGGCGATGCGGATGCGCTCCGCCCACAGCGGTTGCGCCTCCGGCGGCATGCGGCTGGTGGTGTCGGCCAGCACGAGGCGGTCGAGGCGCTGCGGCGCCCACATGGAACCGTCGCAGCAGAGCGAGTGCGACAGCGTCAGCCAGGGGCCGCTGCCGGTGATTTCGTAATTGATCATGATGCCGTTAGCATTGATCTTCATGTCGCCTCCTCACGCCGGCGTCAGTTTCGCCACCGACAGCGCCAGCCACTTGACGCCCTCGCGGCCGAAGTTTACCTGCACGCGGGCGTCCGGGCCGGAACCTTCGGCATTGACGATCACGCCCTGGCCGAACTTGGCATGGGCAACGCTCTGGCCGACCCGAAAGCCCGGAGCTTTCCGGAGCTGCGAGTTGCGAGTTGCGAGTTGCGAACCGGAGTCCGCGCCGGATAACCCGGAAGCCGAAACCCGGAACCCGAAACCACGCGCTCGTGCGCGCGGCGTCAGCCACTTGAGCAGTTCCTCCGGAATCTCGTCGAGGAAGCGCGAGGGCAGGTTATAGCGCGTCTGGCCGTGCAGCAGGCGCGTCTGCGCGAAGGACAGGTAGAGCCGTCTGCGGGCGCGCGTCACGGCGACGTACATGAGGCGGCGCTCTTCCTCCAGGCCCCTGTCTTCGCGAATCGCATTCTCGTGCGGGAACAGCCCTTCCTCCAGGCCGCTGATGAACACGGCGTCGAACTCCAGCCCTTTTGCGGAGTGAACGGTCATGAGCTGCAGGGCGTCATCGCCCTCGCCCGCCTGATGCTCGCCGGCTTCCAGCGAGGCATGGGCGAGGAAGGCCGCGAGGTCGCCGGACAGTTCCCCTTCCGCATTGGCCGTGCCTTCTTCCGCGACGAAGCTTGCGGCGGCGTTCACCAGTTCATCCAGGTTGGCGAGCCGGTCCTGGCCTTCCTTCTCGGTCTGGTAGTGGGCACGCAGGCCGGAGAGTTCGAGCATCTGCTCGACGGTCTCCGGCAGCGTCAGGCCTTCGCTGGCGGCTTTCAGCCTGTGGACCAGTTCGGCGAAAGCGGCCGCCTTGCCGCCGCCCTGCGCCGCCGCATAGAGGCTCATATCGCCGGCGCGGGCGGCATCCTGCAATTGCTCGATGCTGCGCGCGCCGATGCCGCGCGTCGGGAAATTCACCACGCGCAGAAATGCGCCATCGTCGTCGGCATTGGCGAGCAGACGCAGGTAGGCCAGAGCATGCTTGACCTCTTGTCGCTCGAAGAAGCGCAGGCCGCCATAGACGCGGTAGGGCAACCCGGCGGAAAACAGGGCGTGCTCGAGCACGCGTGACTGGGCGTTGGAGCGGTAGAGCAGCGCGATCTCGCGGCGTGCCGTGCCTTCCAGCGAAAGGGATTTCACTTCCTCGACGATCCAGCGCGCCTCCTCGGCGTCGTTGAAGGCCTCGTGCACGCGGATCGGCTCACCCGAGCCGGCGTCGGTCCACAGGTTCTTGCCCAACCGAGCCGCGTTGTTTTTGATGATGGCGTTGGCGGCGTCGAGGATGTTGCCGTGCGAACGGTAGTTCTGCTCGAGGCGGATCACGTTCTCCACGCGGAATTCCCGCTCGAAGTCGCGCATGTTGCCGACCTCGGCGCCGCGGAAGGCGTAGATCGACTGGTCGTCGTCGCCCACAGCGAAGATGCACCCGCCCTCCCCCGACCCCTCCCTCGCGGGAGGGGAGCCTGCGTGCTCGCTGCGCGAGGAAATATCGGGGCGCTCCGAATTGAAGTCGGCCTCGTTTGCGGCTCCGCCGCGTGCCGTCCGGCCTTGGGGCGGCCCGGCGGCCGGACTGCGCTCATAAAAACCTGCGAGCAGTTTCAGCCAGCGGTACTGCAACACATTCGTGTCCTGGAACTCGTCGACCAGGATGTGCCTGAAACGGCTCTGGTAGTGATGCCGTATCGGTTCGTTGCGCTGCAGAAGTTCGTAGGAGCGCAGCAGCAGCTCGGCGAAATCGACCACCCCCTCGCGCTGGCACTGCGCCTCGTATTCGCGATACAGCTCGACGCGCTTGCGCGTGTACTCGTCCCAGGCTTCCACCGCCGCCGGCCTCAAGCCCGCCTCTTTCTGGCCGTTAATGAAGTTGACCAGATCCTTGGGCGGGAATTTCTCGTCGTCGACATTGAGGCTTTTGAGTAGCCGCTTGACGGCCGCCAGCTGGTCGGCCGAATCGAGGATCTGGAACAGCTGCGGCAGCCCGGCATCGCGGTGGTGTGCGCGCAGCAGACGGTTGCACAGTCCGTGGAAGGTGCCGACCCACATGCCGCGCGTATTGATGGGCAGCATGGCGGAAAGCCTGGTCAGCATCTCCTTCGCCGCCTTGTTGGTGAAGGTGACGGCGAGAATGCCATGCGGCCCGGCCTGGCCGGTCTGGATCAGCCAGGCGATGCGCGTGATGAGCACGCGCGTCTTCCCGCTGCCGGCCCCGGCCAGGATCAGGGCGTGCCGGGAAGGCAGCGTGACGGCGGCAAGCTGCTCGGGATTCAATCCACGCAGGAGATTGGACATCGGAAGAAGGCCGGGTTGAGTGTTCGATTATACCGTCGCGCACCAGCGGGACTGGCTAGGTTTCACAAGCGGCCGGCTTGCCGGTTTTAGAGCTTCCTGCCTAATGATTGTGCATCGCACAATTTTCTTGAACTAGATCAACCAAACTGTGCTCTAATTCTGCGTACAATGCCGCGCAAGCAAATTGCTGCATAGCAATAACCTGTTTCCGTGTTCAGGCCGCCCATAAGGCTGCCGGCTTGACGAAAACGGATCGCTGCATAACAGCCGGAAAGGAAAACAGCATGAAAAGTCCCATGATCCTGCCCTGGATTGCACGCAAGGCGGGGATATCCGAAGAACGCGCCGAGGAACTGTGGCGTGACGCCCTGTGCTACGCCACCGAAAAAACCGGCTGGGTCGGCACCTCCGAATACTGGGAAGTCGCGGAAAAGCGCCTGCTCAAGCTGGTCGAGCGCGAAAAACAGGCCTGCTGCCTGCCGACACCACAACTCGGCTGGATGGTGCGGCTGCAGTCGAGACTCGCCCACCTGCCGCTGCTCGCGGCTCAAAGCTGGTCGGTCGCCTGCGTCCGACAGCTGACTGCCAGGTAACGCCAGGGGGTATCCCGGCCCTGTCTGGTCATATCATCGGCCCGGCTTCCAGGCCGAGCATGGTTTTCACCTTGCTCACCAGCGCCTGCGCC
>PNJM01000066.1 GCA_013821865.1 Rhodocyclaceae bacterium | reverse complement strand
TTCCCATGGCAGGGAGTGACAAAGGTTCAGCCGCTTAAGCGGCTTCCGTGTGCAAGGCCGCCGGCTCCTTGGGGCGGCCCGGCGGAGCCGACATGAGCACCGCCGACTTCATCGCCTTCACCCTGGCCTCGCTCAAGGCGCACCGGCTGCGCACCGTGCTGACGGCGCTGGGCATCGCCGTCGGCATCGCCGCGGTAATCCTGCTCACCTCGATCGGCGAGGGGCTGCACCGCTTCGTCATCGCCGAGTTCACCCAGTTCGGCACCAACATCATCGGCGTGGCGCCTGGGCGCATCCAGACCCACGGCGCCTCGCTGGGGGCCGTGAACACCGTGCGCCCGCTCACCGTCGACGACGCCATCGCGCTGCGCAAGGCGCCCTACGTGCAGCTGAGCGATCCGCTGGTGCAGGGCAACGGCGAGGTCGCGCATGACGGCAAGAGCCGCCGCGTCACGCTCTACGGCACCGGGCCGGACTTCGCCCGCGCGCTGTCGATGCGGGTGGCCATCGGCGAGTTCCTTCCGCCGGACGACCCGCACACGCCGCGCGCCTTCGTCGTGCTCGGCTCGAAAGTGGCGCGCGAGCTGTTCGGCGGCGAGAACCCGCTCGGCGCCCGCATCCGCGTCGGCGGCGAGCGCTACCGCATCGTCGGCGTCATGGAGTCCAAGGGTCAGGTGTTGGGCTTCGACCTCGACGACACGGTGTACATCCCGGTGGGGCGCGCGCTGGAGATGTTCAACCGCGAGAGCCTGCAGGAAATCCACATCACCTACGAACCGACGGCGCCGCTGGCCGAGGTGGAGGAAGGCATCAGGCGCATCCTGATCTCGCGCCACGGCGCGGAGGACTTCACCATCACGCCGCAGCAGAAGATGCTGGAGGTATTCGGCACCGTGCTCAACGCCATCACCTTCGCCGTGGCAGCCATCGGCGCCATCTCGCTGCTGGTGGGCGGCGTCGGCATCCTCACCATCCTCACCATCGCCGTGGCCGAACGCACCTCGGAAATCGGCCTGCTGCGCGCCATCGGCGCGACGCAGCGGCGCATCATGCTGCTGTTCCTCGGCGAGGCGGCGCTGCTGGCGGCCATCGGTGGCGCCGCGGGACTGCTGCTCGGCTGGGGCATCGCGCTGGTGCTGCAAGTCGCCCTGCCGGAACTGCCGGTGCACACGCCCTGGCTGTATGCCGTCGTCGCCGAAGGCGTAGCCATCGCGGTGGGGCTCGCCGCCGGCGTGCTGCCGGCGCGGCACGCGGCGCAGCTCGATCCGCTGGAAGCCCTGCGCAGCGAATAGCCCGGCCCTTTCGACGTACCCTTCCCGGCCACGCCTTGACAGAAAATTCCGAATCCCAGGCCGCTTCACCGGCCCAACTGCCGCTCGATCCGCTGCGCGAGCGCGCGCTGCTGCTGACGCTGGCCGGCATCCAGTTCGGCTGGCGCTTCCCCTTCATCTTCATTGCGCTGCTGGCCGTCGGCTTTCTGCTGCTGGGATGGAAGCTGCTGCCGGCGCTGCGCGGCCACCTCGCCTCGGCCATCGTCAGCGAAACTGAGTGCGCCCATCCCCTCTCCGCCATGCTGGCCGTGCTGCTACGACTGGGTGGGCTACGTGGCGGTCGCCTTCGCCGGCCGGATCAGGATGCACACCGGGCCCGCCCCCGCGAAAACCGACCCCTCTCCCTGACCCTCTTCCCGCAAGCGGGGAGAGGGGATTGTCCCGACATTTTCGTTTAGAATTAAAGCAACCAGTTGCGGCGCAGAACCACGGCGGCGAAATGCAGCCGGCACAAGCCGGCGCAACCCACAAAGGAGAGAGACGATGACAATGACCCGGCAGGATCAGGGCGTCGCGCTGCCCGCGTTTCCGCAAGTGCGCAACATTTCCCCCGCCGCGCCGTTCGACTGGCTGAAGCGCGGCTGGCAGGATCTCAGAAGCCGCCCCGGCCCCAGCCTTTTCTACGGCGTCTGTTTCGCCGGCATGGGCTTCCTCATCAAGTTCGTCTTCGCCAATGCCTACGAGTACCTCTCGGCGCTCACCTCCGGCTTCCTGCTGCTCGGCCCCTTTCTCGCCATCGGACTCTACGAGATCAGCCGCCGGCGCGAGCGTGGCGAGGGCTGCACGCTGGCCCCCACGCTCGCCGCGTGGCGCCCGAACGCCGCCGGCATCGGCCTTTTCTCGCTCATCCTCATCGTCGTTTTCCTCGTCTGGGCGCGCGCCTCGCTGGTCATCTTCGCCCTCTTCTACACGAGCGAGATGCCGACCCTGGCCGGCTTTTTTCAGCAGGTGCTGTCGATTGACAACCTGAATTTCCTCGCCGTGTATTTCGCCGTCGGCTTCATTTTCGCCGCCATCGTGTTCGCCCTCAGCGTGATCTCCATCCCGCTCATGCTCGACCGCAACCAGGACACGATCACCGCCATGATCGCCAGCGTCATGGCCCTGGCGAAAAACCTCCCGGCCATGGCGGTGTGGGCGGCCCTGATCGTCCTGCTCACGGCCGTTGGGCTGTCCACTCTCTTCCTCGGGCTGCTCGTCACCATGCCGCTGATCGGCCATGCCACATGGCATGCCTACCGCGATGTGATAGCCTGAGCGGGTGGACAAGACCAAGCGCAACGTCGCCCTTCTCGCCGCCTGCCAGGCCCTCCTGCTTACCAACGGCGTCACCCTGATGGCCATCAACGGCCTGGCCGGGCTGGCGCTGGCGCCGGACCGCCGCATGGCCACCGTGCCGATCGTGGCCTATGTCATCGGCTCGGCACTGTCCACGCTGCCGGCATCGTTCTTCATGAAGCATTACGGCCGCCGCGCCGGCTTCACGCTGGGCTCGGCGCTCGGCATGGTCGGCGCGGCGACCGGCGTGCTGGCGATTTTCATGCAGAGCTTCTGGCTGCTCTGCCTCGGCACTTTCTTCTCCGGCATCTACAACGCCTTCGGCCAGTATTACCGCTTCGCCGCCGCCGACATGGCCGGCGCGGACTTCAAGAGCAGGGCCATCTCCCTCACGCTGGCCGGCGGCATCATCGGCGGCGTGCTCGGGCCGGAGACGAGCAAGCTGACGCGCGACCTGTTGCAGCCGCAGTTCATGGCCTCGTACGCGCTGCTGCTGGTGTTCGCGCTGGCCTCGCTGGCCATCGTGCGGCAGCTCGACATTCCGCCGCTCTCTGCGGAGGAAAAGCGCGAATCCGGGCGGCCGCTCTCCGCCATCATGCTGCAGCCCGCATTCATCGTCGCAATGCTGGCCGCCGCAGTCGGTTACGGAGTGATGAATCTCCTGATGAGCGCCACCCCGCTGGCGATGGACATCTGCCGGCATTCCTTCAGCGATGCCGCCTTCGTGCTGGAGTGGCACGTCATCGGCATGTTCGCCCCCAGCTTCTTCACCGGCTCGCTCATCAAGCGCTTCGGCGTGCAGAACGTCCTGCTGGCCGGCGCCGCCCTGATGTTCGCCTGCGTCTTCATCGCCATGTCCGGCGTTTCGCTGATGCATTTCTGGTGGGCGCTGGTGCTGCTCGGCGTGGGCTGGAACTTCCTCTATATCGGCGGCACCACCCTGCTCACCGAAGTCTGTGCGCCGGCCGAGCGCGCCAAGACGCAGGGCATCAACGACTTCCTGATATTCCTCGCCATGGCCGGCTCCTCGCTCGCTTCCGGCATGGTGGTCACCGGCAGCGGCTGGGCGGCGCTGAACCAGCTCGCCCTGCCCTTCCTCGGGATAACCACGCTGTCGACTGCCGTGCTATGGCTGCGGCGGCGCACCCGTCAAACGGCGTAGAGCCGCCCGCATCCCTCCGGCCCGCAATGGCGGGCTGAACCCTCCCGGCGCAGTCCGGATCCGGGAACGTCACACAGCTGTCATCTTGCACGGCTAGATTGAGCGCCATTGGACTCGATCAATCCGGAAATCCTTGCTGACGCCCACACCGCAGCCGCAAAGCGGACGCAGGCCATCCGGCCCGCCCATGAAAACTCCGCACCCATGCGGCAGGTAAGGGCGATATTTCTTTCCGATACCTGCTTTTGCACGGGGACGAATTCGACCAGGTCACGCGCTACCACCGCTGGGTCGCCATTCTGGGCGACGTGTCGTACAACCTCTTGGTCAGGATCAACTCGTGGCTTTCGTGGATTCGCCGGAGTCTCGGCGTTCCCGGATATTGGTCGCTGGCGGGATATGCGAAGCGCAAGGTGAAGCACGCGGTCAGCTTCATTTTCGACTTCGAGGAGTCTGTCGCCCGCGCGGCTCGCGACAGGGGAGTGGACGGCGTGATCTGCGGCCACATCCATTGCGCCGTCATCAAGCAGATCGATGGCATCGACTATGTCAACTGCGGCGACTGGGTGGACAGCTGCACGGCCGTGGTGGAGCACCTCGACGGCCGCCTCGAAATCATCCACCACCTTCCGGCCCCCGGCCCGGCGGCCGGCGATCTCCCTGTACAGGCAAACCATGCATCGCGATGACGACAGCCGACCTGTCTTTGCCTGGGCCGACATTCATTAAATCATCCCGTCGCACTCACAGGCATTCTTGAGATGAACTCCAGCCGCCCGCTCCCGCTCCGACAGTTCTCCGCCGGCACCGCGACGATGCGGGTCGCGGTGGTCACCGAAACCTATCCTCCCGAAATCAATGGCGTTGCCATGACCGTCGGCCGCATGGTCGAAGGCCTGCTCGCCCTGGGGCACCAGGTGCAGCTGATACGGCCACGCCAGCACGAGGCGGATCGGCCGGGAGTACAGGACGGCCCCGAGGAAATGCTCTCGCGCGGCATGCCGATTCCCGGCTACCCGGGCCTGAAGCTCGGGCTGCCGGCGAAACAGACATTGAGCCGCCTCTGGTCCGCCCGGCGCCCTGACATCGTGCACATCGTCACCGAGGGCCCGCTCGGCTGGTCCGCCCTGTCCGCCGCCCGCAAGCTCGGGCTGCCCGTCACCAGCGACTTCCATACGAACTTTCACCATTACAGCCAACACTATGGCGTCGGCTGGCTGCATCAGCCAATCGCAATCTACTTGCGCCGCTTTCACAACCGCACGGACGGAACGCTGGTGCCGACGCTGGCGCTGCGGGAAGATCTCCGGCGAGAGGGCTACAAGGCGGTGCATGTCGTTGCGCGTGGCGTGGACATCCGGCTGTTCAATCCGCGGCGCCGCTCGCCGGCGCTGCGCGCGCAGTGGGGGGCCGAAGACGGCGACCCGGTGGCAATCCATGTCGGCCGCCTGGCGCCCGAGAAAAACCTGCCGCTCGTGCTTCGCGCCTTCGAAGCCATGCTTGCAATCGCACCGCGGGCCCGGCTCGTTCTCGTCGGCGACGGCCCTGCCCGCGCGGCGCTGGAGGCAAAGCACCCGCAGCATGTCTTCGCCGGCATGCGCACGGGCGATGACCTCGCGGCACACTACGCCTCCGCCGACATCTTCCTGTTCCCGAGCCTGACCGAGACCTTCGGCAACGTCACCGCTGAAGCCATGGCCAGCGGTCTGGCTGTCGTCGCCTACGACTATGCCGCCGCGGCGCAACTGATCCTCGACGGCGAGAACGGACGAGTGGCATCTTGCGGCGACGCTGGCATGTTTGTCGAAGCGGCATGCCGCCTCGTCGAGGACCCGGTGCGCCGCGCCGCCATGCGCCTGAAGGCCCGCGAATCAATCGAGCGCCTCGACTGGAAGCACGTTGTCCGCGATTTCGCCGTGACCCTGGCGCAGGTCGTGGCTGCCCACGAACGCAAGCCGGGATAGAGCGATTGGCTCCACGACGAGAACAACGGCCGCATCGTCGGCACCTACCGCATCCTGCCGCCCGAGGTGGGTCGGCTACTACTCGGAGAACGAATTCGACCTGGTCCGCCTGCGGCATCTGCGCGAACGCATGGTCGAGGTGGGGCGCTCCTGCATCGATTCGGATTACCGCACCGGCACCGCCATCGCGCTGCTCTGGTCCGGCCTGGCCCGTTACATGCTGCGGAACGGACACGATTACCTGATCGGCTACGGGCCACGCTATACTGGGTTGCATAGCAGATAGGCTGCCCGTTCCCCATGAAGCGTTATCTCATTGCCGTCGCCGTTTTCTGCGCCCTCCCCGCCCACGCCGACGAGACGGCCCTCGAAGCGCTCTGCGCCGCTTCGGGCGGCCAGTTGAAACTCACCGAATTGTCCAACGTCCGCCGCCTGGATTGCGCGGGAAGCCAGGTCACGTGGTTCCGCATCCACGCTACCGCGGGCGAAAGCCGCACGATGGTCAACTACGAGGCGACCCGCCCGGGCAGCTGGCGAGCCGCGATGGAGGCCGCCGTGTCGGATCTGGGCAAGCTGTGTGGAGACATGACGCCGAGCATTCAACTCTCCGGCAACAAGGTGACGGCCAGCTGCCGCAGCGCGCGGTAAGCGCTACTCGATCCGGAAGCGCACCGGCACCTCGACCCACGCGGCGACCGCCTTCGCGCCTCGCCGCGCCGGCGATCGTCTCCACAGGCGTGACGGCAGCTGCGTTCTTTTTTGTGCCGAGCATGCGGCTGGCGGGCGCGCCGCCCGACGGCACCGCCGCGATCGGGGCACTCACGGCCGGCACCAGAAAAACCCTCAATTCCCACACGAGCGGCACATTCCGTTCCGCACTGTGGGGAGCCAGCAGCAAGGCCACGCCGTGCAGCGCCAGCGAACCGGCAAGTGCCGTGCACAGCGTGCGCTCCATGTCAGAAGCCCGCCTGCAACGCCAGCCGCAGCGTACGCGGTTCGGCGGGGAGGCCGAAGGCGGCAGCCGAGTCGGGCGTGACGCGCGACTCGTACCAGTAGTCGATATCGCTCACCTTGCGGTCGAACAGATTGAGCACATCGAGGGTCAGCTTCAGCTGTCTGTCGAACCGGTAGCCGACGCGCAGATTGACCAGCGTCGAAGGCGGCGAGTGCACGGAATTGTCCTCGATCAGCGGACGAGCGCCGAAACGGCGCAGGCGCAGGCCGCCGAACCAGCGGTTCAGGTTGTCTACGCTGACACCGACCGAAACGGTCTTCTCGATGGCGCCGGGGATGCGATTGCCGGCAGGATCGTCGTTGTTGAAGCGGGCGCGCGACCAGGCGAAATCGGCGTCGATCGTCAGCCAGTCGCGCGGTGTCCACCAGTTGGCCCACTCCAGTCCGGAGCGCCGGTTCGGCCGGCTCGGCTCGGTCGTGCCGGCGTCGCCGACGAACAGCAGTTCGGAAGCGACGTCGAGGCGCCACAGCGCCAGCGTCGTCTGCAGCTTCGGCACGATGGCGCTGCGCAGGCCGATGGCGCCTTTCGCGCGCACCAGCGGATCCACTTTCTGCGCCGGCAGGAGTGTCGCCGGGTCGACCGTGATAGTCGCGCCGCGCGCGTCGTTGCTGTGGTCGAGATTGAGGCCGCGCAGGAAGTACTAGTTGGCCTTCCCGTCGCCGGAGTGCTGCGTGATGATGACACCCGGCATCGTCTCCAGCACTTCGCCCGGGCGCAGCAAGGGCTGCGTCTCCAACTGGCGCGCCGACACGGTGTCCTGTGTCGCCGAGTCGGCGCTGCCGATCAGCCCGTCCTGACCGGCCACCACCTCGACCACATCAAGCGTGGGAATGCCGCCACCGGCGGCGGCAAGCGGGAGGAAGGCAAAAATCGTTAAGATGTTTTTAGTTTTCATCATATCGACTGGCGCTTCAAGACATCGGTTTAATGGCTCAGGAGGAAGACAAGGCCTTGGCCGGTTCGCCGCCGCGGGCGAGCCGCAGCGCGAAGACGAAACTCAAAGCGACAACGAGGATGAAGGAAAGGCCGAAGGCGAGTTCCTTGCCGTCGGACCAGGCGCTGACTTCCGGCGACGCATACTTCGCGATGCCGAAGCCGGCCACCAGCAGGGACAGTCCGCCCACGGCCAGCCCCATGACGCGCGAGGCGACGCAGGCGATGCGGTCGGCGCGGCGGATCAGGCGCGAGATCCACAGGCCGTTGATGCCGTCCATCAGCATCATGCCGAGCATGAAGAGCAGGCCGAGCGTGAGCGAATGCGCCACGCCGCCGAACTGGGTGCCGGTCAGCGCGAACAATGCCGCCTGGCTCATGGTGTCGAAGGACAGCGCGAACAGCGCGCCGACGGCGGCGATCAGCAGCGGGTTGCCGGTGCGCTGCAGGCGGCCGAGGAAGCGCCCCTTCAGGCCGACCGGCTGCACCACCTGGTCCGGCTGCGCGGCGAGCACCGCGACAAGATTCATGGCGCCGAGCAGCGCCAGGAAGGTAATGGAAATCCAGGCGCCAAGGTCTTCCATCCACACCGGCACCGTCCAGCGTTCGCTGGCCGCCCCCACCGCCAGGGCGATAACGATCACCAGGGCGCCATGGCCCAGCGAGAAGAGAAAGCCGCACCAGCGCGCCAGCTGCGGATTGCCGCAAGCGTTGAAGCGGGTCAGGCCGTCGATGGTGGCGAGATGGTCGGCGTCCAGCCCGTGCTTCACGCCGAGGATAAACACCAGGAACATCAGCGCCAGCCAGTCGTTCGGAAGGGTTTCCATCGCTCGACCCTCAACCCTTTATGAAGAAAACCAGGTTTCTCTTATCAGGAATCGTGCCAGATGCGCAACCTGCTGAGTTTCCTGAGTTAAATGTCCGACACGGACGGCCGTTTCGGAAGCAAGCTTACCGCTTATGAAGTTTTTGTGGAATCTCCATAACCCCTGGCCGGACGCTCGGCGAGGGGCAGCGTGAGGGTCATCACTGCCCCACCCTCGGGATGGTTGGCGGCCTTGAGCTGGCCGCGGTGGCGCTCGACGATGCCGTAGCTGATCGACAGCCCCAGTCCGGTGCCCTTGCCCACCGGCTTGGTGGTGAAGAACGGGTCGAAGGCATGACCGAGGTTTTCTTCCCGGAAGCCCGGCCCGTTGTCGCGGAAGGTGAGCACCACGCTGCGGTTGCGCAGGTCGCCGTTGATCTCCAGCCGCGCATCCGGCTGCTGGTCGGTGCTGTCGATGGCGTTCTGCACGAGATTCACCAGCACCTGTTGCATCTGGCCGGCCGAACCGGCGACGGGAATGTCTTTCGGCACATCGAGGCTGACCTGGATTTTCGAGCCGGACGCCTTGACCACCCAGTGCACCGAGCGTTCCAGCACTTCGGCGAGGTCGAACACCGCTTCCTCGCCGCGGTCGGCGGCGGAAAAGCGCTTGAGCCCGGCGACGATGTCGCGCGTGCGCTCGGCGCCCTCGATGGTGCCGTCGATGAGCGGCTGCATGTCCTCGATCAGGCGGTCGATGCGCAGGCTCCTGCGCAGCTCGGCAATCTCCTCCGGCGGCTTGCCGGCATGGATCGCCCCGAGGTACTCGCGCATGCGCTGGCTGTAGCGCTGCAGGGCATAGACATTGCCCAGCACGAAGCTGATCGGGTTGTTGAGTTCGTGCGCCACGCCCGCCACCAGGCGGCCGAGGGAGGCCATCTTCTCGGAATGGATGAGTTGCTGCTGGGCCAGCTTCAGATCCTCGTGAGCCTGGCGCAGGGCATCGTAGGCGCGGCGCAGGTCGCCCACCGGGCGACCCGTGACCACCATGCCGACGAACTTGCCCACCGGCGACAGGCGCGGCGTGCAGTTCACCGCCACCGGCATGGCGGCGCCTTCGCGCGACTTGAACTGCAACTCGCAGTCGTGGATGCGCTCCATGTGCAGGTCGCGCATGAAGCGGTCGGCCTGCGCGCGCGAGGCCTCGTCGGCGAAAAGATCGATGAGCGGCGTGCCGCGCAACTGCGCCTCGGTTTTGCCGGTGAGCTGGGCCAGCGCCTGGTTCACTTCCTGGATGTTGCCGTGGCGGTCGCACACGACGAGGATGTCCGACATCGAGGTGAGCACGCTGAAGATGAACTTCTGCGTCTCCTCCAGCGCGGCGTTCTTCTCCTCCAGCGCCACCTCGTACTGCAGCAGGTCGCTGTAGACCTCGTCCATCTTGCGGATGACGTCGATCCACACGTCCTCGCCGACGCCTTCCGGCGGGCGGGCGGTATGTGGCAGGAAAACCTGCGCCTCGATCTTGCGTTTTTCCTCGCTTCGCTTGGGCATCAGGGTTTATCCATGGGCAAGCCCTTAGCTCTTGGGCCGGCTGTGCACATGATAGGGGTGATCCGGGCCGTGATGGTGATGATGCTGGCGCCCGGCGTTCATGTCCGCCGGCACGATGTTGAGGGCGCCGTGGCGCACGCCGCGCTCGGCCATCATGGCATTGGCGAACTCGCGCACCGCGCCGGTCGGCCCGCGCAGGATCACCGTCTCCATGCAATTGTCGTGGTCGAGGTGGGCGTGCAGGGTGGACACGCACAGATCGTGGTGATCGTGCTGGCGCGCCGTCAGCCGCTCAGCCAGCTCGCGCTCGTGGTGGTCGTAGATGTAGGAGAGTGCGGCGATGCAGTAGGGCGCCTCGTCTCGCGCCAGGCGGCTCTGCTCCAGATTCTCCCGCAGGATGTCGCGCACCGCCTCGGAACGGTTGTCGTAGCCCCTGGCCTGGATCAGGCGGTCGAATTCCTTCGCCAGCTTCTCGTCGAGCGAGATGGTGAAGCGTTCCATGGTTCTGCTTCCTTGATCCGTATGTTGCGGAAAGGCTAGCAGAACGGGGGCGCGCACGCCAT
>PNJM01000065.1 GCA_013821865.1 Rhodocyclaceae bacterium | reverse complement strand
ATCGGCTCGAATTTTGTCCTGGACTGGCTGCGCGAATCGGACGAACCCGTCGTCAACCTCGACAAGCTCACTTATGCCGGCAATCCGGAGAACCTGTCCGGTTTGAGCGGCGATGCGCGGCACATCTTCGTGCAGGGCGACATCAACGATGCCGAGCGGGTCGGCGAATTGCTGGCGCGCCACCGGCCGCGCGCCATCGTGCACTTCGCCGCCGAGAGCCACGTCGACCGCTCCATCCATGGCCCGGCCGAGTTCATCCAGACCAACGTCAACGGCACCTTCACCCTGCTGGAGGCGGCGCGCGCCCACTGGTCGTCGCTGACAGGTGAAGCGAAGGCGGGCTTCCGCTTCCTGCACGTATCGACCGACGAGGTATACGGCTCGCTCGGCATGGACGACCCGGCCTTCGCGGAGACGCACCCCTACCAGCCGAACAGCCCCTATTCGGCGTCGAAGGCCGCCTCGGACCACCTGGTGCGCGCCTACCACCACACCTACGGCCTGCCGACGCTGACGACCAACTGCTCGAACAACTACGGCCCCTACCAGTTTCCCGAGAAGCTGATCCCGCTCATCATCCTCAATGCCATCGGAGGCAAGCCGCTGCCCATCTACGGCGACGGCCTCAACGTGCGCGACTGGCTCTACGTCGGCGACCATTGCTCCGCCATCCGCGCCGTGCTGGCGCGCGGCCGCGCCGGCGAGACCTACAATATCGGCGGGTGCGCCGAGATGGCCAACCTCGATGTGGTGAAAACCCTCTGCGGACTGCTCGACCGGCTGCATCCCGGCTCGCCGGTGGTGCCGCACGAGAAGCTCATCACCTTCGTCAAGGACCGGCCCGGCCACGACCGCCGCTACGCCATGAACGCCGGCAAGCTCGGGCGCGAGCTCGGCTGGCGCCCGGCGGAGAGCTTCGCCAGCGGCATCGGGAAGACGGTGCGCTGGTATCTCGGCAACGCCGCCTGGATCGACCGCGTCACCAGCGGCGCCTATCGCGACTGGATCGCGCAACAATACAGCGACTGATCAAATGGGAACGACAAGAAAAGGCATCATCCTCGCCGGCGGCTCGGGCACCCGGCTCTATCCGGTGACGCTGGCCGTGTCGAAGCAGCTGCTGCCCATCTACGACAAGCCGATGATCTACTATCCGCTGTCGACGCTGATGCTGGCCGGCATACGCGATATCCTCGTCATTTCGACGCCGCAGGACCTGCCGCGCTTCGAGCAGCTGCTGGGCGACGGCCGTGCCTGGGGCCTCTCGCTTTCCTACGCGGCGCAGCCTCTGCCTGCGGGCCTGGCGCAGGCCTTCATCATCGGCAAGGACTTCATCGGCGATGCACCCTGCGCGCTGGTGCTCGGCGACAACATCTTCCACGGCCACGACCTGGCGCGCGACCTCCAGGCGGCGGCTTCGATGCCGCGCGGCGCGACGGTCTTCGCCTATCCGGTGCAGGATCCGCAGCGCTACGGCGTGGTCGAATTCGGTCCCGACGGGCGGGCGGTCGGCATCGAGGAAAAGCCGGCCAGGCCGCGCTCGCGCCACGCCGTGACCGGGCTGTATTTCTACGACAACCGTGTCGTGGGCATTGCCGAAAATCTGAAGCCGTCGCCGCGCGGCGAGCTGGAAATCACCGACGTCAACCGCCGCTACCTGGAGCTGGGCGAGCTCGACGTGGTCATCATGGGGCGCGGCCATGCCTGGCTGGACACCGGCACGCACGAGTCCCTCATCGAGGCCTCGCATTTCGTCCAGACGATCGAGAAGCGCCAGGGCCTGAAGATCGCCGCGCCGGAGGAAATCGCCTACCGCATGGGCTACATCGACGCCGGGCAGCTGCGCCGCCTGGCCGGGCCGCTGCACAACAGCGGCTATGGACGCTACCTGCTGGGCCTTCTCGAATGAGGGCGCTCGCCCGCTTCGGGCGGCATCCAGACAGGCGTAGCGATGCGATGGCAGCCGGGCGCAATCTGATCATCATCAATCACAGCGGCTTCTACGAGCCGCTGCTGGACGAGTTGCGGGCGCGCGGGCTTGAACCCGTGTTCGACCGCTGGACGCCCGATGCGGAGTTGCTCGAACGCAGCCTGGCCTGCTTCATCTGGTTTTATGACGCGCTCCGCCACCCGATAAGGGTGTGGAACCTCAAGCGCCTCTTGCGGCAAGGCGGAGTGCCGCTCGCCGCATGGAACCGTGATGCGCCACACTACCTGAACCGCAAGGCATGGCGCCTGGACTGGCTGAACTGGGCACGCCTGCTGGATATCTACGCCACCCATACACTGATCGATGCCAGGCGCTCGTTTGCCGACCTGGTGCTCTATCTGCCCAATGCCGCCGACACCGGCAAGTACAATCTGCGCGGCGAGCGGGAGGGGGTGTTCAGGCACCTGCGGGACTCGGCCGGCTACCGCTGGGACGTATCTTTCTTCGGCGGCATGAACGGCAAGCGCTACAAGGAGGATGCCGACAGAGAGCGATTCTTCACGGCTCTCGGCGACAGGCTGCAGGCACGCGGCATCCGCCACCTTTTCCGCGAGCCGGCGGGCATGAGTGTCGAGGCGCAGGCGGAGCTGATCCAGACCACGCGCATCAACCTCAACTACGGCGCCCGCTGCGAGTATGGAGCGCCGGTTGCCTCCGGCCTGCCGGAGCGCTGCTATGGCATTCCCGCCTGCGGCGGATTCCTGCTGTGCGACAGGCGCACCCATGCGGCGGACGATTTCGACATCGGGCGCGACTGGGTGGAGTTCTCCGGCATCGACGATGCCGTGAACAAGATCGAGCATTACCTCGCGCACTTCAACGAGGCGCGTGACATCGCCGAACGCTGCCACGGGCGCATCGTGCGCGACCACACCTATGCCAATCGCGCGAAGAAGCTGCACGAGGCCTTGCTGGCCTGGCACCAGGGGAAGAGAGGGCTCGTCAAGTGAGCGAGCCGCTGCTTTCGGTGCCCTCCGGCTTTTCGAAGATGCTCGATTGGCTGTTTTGGGGAGGGCTGGCCGTCTATGTTTTTGTGCTGCCCATACCGCATACCATCGCTCTGAGAAACATCGCCTTTCTGCTGCTTCTGGCCGTCACGATAGCGCTGATCCTCCATGATCGCTGCCGGCCGGAGTTCCCGTTCCTGCCTGCCTGGTCGGCATATGCCGCGGTCGCCTTGATTTCGCTGACCTATGCGGTGGTTCCGGCCGAATCACTGAACGAGATCCAGACCGAGATTCTGTATTGCGCGCTCATTTTCTCGGTCGCAACCACATGGGCCGGAAGGCGGCCGATATTTCATGCGTTCTGCCTCCTGCTTGCGGCAATTAACGTGATCATGGTCTCCGTGACCTTTTGGCATGCCTCCTTCGGCGATTCCATGGATAGAATCATGCGGATACCCTCGTTGGCGATGCCTGGCAAGAATTCGAATCTTCTGGTCTCGATAATGCCGCTGATCGCCCTGGCCTGCTGGCGGTTCTGGATGGAAGGCAAGCGCGCCCTGGCGTCCCTGCTGATCATCCTGCTTGCGGCGGATATCGGCGCCATGACCATCAGCTACAACCGCCAGGCCTTTATTGCGCTCGGGGCGGGAATTGCTTGTGCCGGCCTTCTTGTCCTGCGCAGCCGCTTCACATGGCGCCGCCTGATGGTTTTCCTGGTCGGGCTCTCTTTGGTAGCGGGACTGCTGGGATTCCAGCTGGCCCGGCGACTGGGTCCCCAGGAAAGCGTGGCACAAGCTTCGGAAACCGTGTTTTCGCAAGATGTCCGCTGGGAACTGTGGCGCTTTTCCCTGGAAAAGATCTCGGAACAGCCATGGACCGGCGCCGGCTTCGGACGGCCGGCCTTCAGGCAGGCCTATCCGGAATTCATGCCGGAAAGCCGCGACCTTCTTTGGCATGCCCACAACATGGTCATCAACAAGGGTATCCAGATGGGCATCCCCGGCATCGTCACCTTTCTCATTCTTTGGTTCATGCTGGTGCGGGAGTTCGTCCGCCATCTTGATGCATCCCCGGTTCGTCACCCCCTGGCGGTGACCGGCCTGTCATTGCTTGCCGCCGTTTTCGTGAAGAACATGACCGACGACTTCTTCGTGCGGGATATGGCTTTGCTGTTCTGGCTCCTGGTCGGCATTCTGATCGGCAGCCTGCGCCGATACGAAAATAGCGAAAGGCAGCCTTCTTGAGGCCGGCTGTTTTCCAGATCAACCTGCAAGCGCACTTCGGCGGGGGAGAGGTCTACACCGGCTTCCTCACGCGCGCCCTGGCCGCGCTCGGCGTGGCGACCACGCTCGTTTGCCATCGCGATGCGGATTTCTGGAGCAGGCTCGGCCTGCCGCCGGGAACCGTTTTCCGTCCGGTGGATGGCTGGGAGGCCGCCATCGACCGGCTGCCCGGCGAGCCTGCCTGGGTGCTCACTCACGGCCCGCTGCCGAAAATGTTCGCGGAGCGAATCGCGCGCAGGCACCTGTTGACGGGCATCGCCCACATGCCGCCGCAGGGCGGCCGCGCCGACCGCTACGACGACTACGCCATGGTGTTCGGCGTGTCGGGCTACGTGCTCGAAGGCCTGCGCGCCGCCGGCTTCCGCGCCTGGCACGAGCCGTTCTACGGCGTCGCCGATTTCCGCCGCTTCCGGAATGGCGCAGCGCCTGCGCAGATCCGCCAGACAAGCTGCTACGAGTGGGACCTGCGCAAGGGCCGCGACCGGCTGCTCTCCAGGCTGGAGCCCTGCGTCGAGCCGCTGCGCCGCCGGCCCGTCTTCGACAGGCGCAGCGGGCTCACCCTGGGCATCGTTTCGCGCCTGACGCCGATCAAGCAGTTCCCGCTGCTGTTCTCGATCCTCGCCCCGCTGCTGGTGCGCTTTCCGCAGGCGAACCTGGAAATCTTCGGCAGCGGCGGCTATGCGTCGGTGCGCGACCTGAAGAACGCCCTGGCGCCGATCCGGGAGCGAACCCGCTTCTGGGGGCAGCAGCAGGACGTGGCGGCGGTCTATCGCCGGCTCGATTACCTGATGACCGGCCTGCCGGAGAAGGAAGCGCTGGGGCTCAACGTCATTGAGGCGCAGGCCTGCGGCACGCCGGTGCTCGCGGTGGGCGCGCCCCCTTTCACCGAGACGGTGCTGGACGGGCGCACGGGCTTTTTCTACCGCGATCCGCGCCAGGACGGCGGCGCCGGCTTCGCCGCGCTGGTCGAGCGGCTGCTTGACTTGCCGCAGCCGTTGCGGCCCGCGGAGGAACACGCCCACCTGGCCCGCTTCGGCTTCGACGCCTTCGTCGAGCGCATGCGCAGCGTGGCCGCATGGGCCAGGCAGGAATTGATGCAAAAATGAAAATCCTCGTCATCCGCCGCGACAACATCGGCGACCTGGTGTGCACCACGCCGCTGCTGCGGGCGCTGCGGCAGCGTTTTCCCGAGGCCTGGATCGGCGCGCTGGTGAACAGCTACAACGCGCCGGTGCTGGCGGGCAATCCGGACGTGAGCGAGGTGCTCGTCTACCGCAAGGCGAAGCACCGCGAGAAAGGCGAATCCGCCCTGGCTGTCTATGCAGAGCGGGCGCGGCTCGTCTGGCGCCTGCGCCGGATGGGCATCGACGATGTCATCCTCGCCGCGCCGGCACGCCAGTCCTCTGCCTTGCGCTTCGCCCGCTGGATCGCGCCGCGCCGCGTGCTGGGCGGCCGCGACTCGCCGCTGCCGCATGAAGCGGAGAAGGTCTTCGCGGTGCTGGAAAACTACGGCATCGCCGGGCCGCCGCCCCCCTGCCGTATCGTGCCCGATCCGGCGGCGGTGGCGCGCATGCGGGCGCAATTGCCCGCAGCATGGCGCGGCCGGCGCCTGATCGGTGTGCACATCAGCGCACGCAAGCCCTCGCAGCGCTGGCCGGCGGAGCGCTTCGCCGCGCTGATCATGGCCTTGCATGGGCGCCCGGGCCAAGGCGGCTCCATGTCCGACGCTGTCCCCGCCTTGGGGCGGCCCGGCGGCGGGGCCCCGGCTTTCCTGCTGTTCTGGTCGCCGGGCGAGGCGGACAACCCTCTGCATCCCGGCGACGACGACAAGGCGCGGCAGATTGCCCGGATTGCCACCTCGTGCCGCGACCTGCCCTTGCTGGCGATGCCGACGCACCGGCTCGAAGAACTCATCGCCGGCCTCTCGCTCGCCGACAGCGTCGTGTGCAGCGACGGCGGCGCCATGCATGTCGCCGCCGGGCTGGGCAAGCCCATCGTCTGCCTTTTCGGTCAGTCCGACACGGGACGCTGGCACCCGTGGGGCGTGCCGCATGTCGCATTGCAGAAGGAAAGCCGCGATGTGAATGACATCACGGTGGAAGAGTCCGTGGTCGCCTGCGCGATGCTCATGAGGAAGATCGGCGCCTAGTGCGCCTCTGCGCTTCGCTTCCGAAGCGCTTAGTGCGCTTCGTCCCAGTTGGCGCCGACGCCGACCTCGACCACCAGCGGCACCGCCAGTTGCGCCACATCCGACATCAGCCGCGGCAGCTCGCGCCGCACTTCATCCAGCTCGGCTTCCGGCACTTCCAGCACCAGCTCGTCGTGTACCTGCAGCACCAGTTGCGAAGCCATGCGGCGCTCGCCCCCCGAGGGGGTTTCCTTCGGGGCATCCAGCCAGCGCTGCACGGCGATCATCGCC
This sequence comes from Rhodocyclaceae bacterium, assembly GCA_013821865.1. GTDB lineage: Bacteria > Pseudomonadota > Gammaproteobacteria > Burkholderiales > Rhodocyclaceae > Desulfobacillus. The sequence goes on along the minus strand of PNJM01000065.1, from coordinate 4,041 downwards.
AGCTTGACGAGATCGGCGGCGGTGCCCTGCATCGGCGCGTTGATCGCCGCGCGCTCCGCCGCCTGGCGCCGCGCGCCGTTCGAGCTCCTGATCTCCGGCAGCCACAGGCGGCGGCCGAAGACGGTTTCGACGTAGCCCTTGTCGCGCGCCGCGAACCGGGTCGATTCCATGTAGCGCGCCACGCCGGGATAGCGGGCGAAGTAGCGCTCGATATAGGCCTGCGCCGCGCCGCGTTCGAGGTTGAGCTCCCTGGCCAGGCCGAAGGCCGACATGCCGTAGATCAGGCCGAAGTTGATCACCTTGGCGTAGCGGCGCTGCTCGCTTGTCACTTCCGGCGGCGTCACGCCGAACACCTCCGCGGCAGTGGCGCGGTGGATGTCTTCGCCCGAGGCGAAGGCATCCAGGAGACCCTTGTCCCCGGAGAGGTGGGCCATGATGCGCAGCTCGATCTGCGAGTAGTCGGCCGAGACGATCTTCGCGCCCGGCGGCGCGACGAAGGCCTGGCGGATGCGCCGGCCTTCCGCGGTGCGGATGGGAATGTTCTGCAGGTTCGGGTCGGAGCTGGCCAGCCGTCCCGTCACGGCCACCGCCTGGGAAAAACTGGTGTGCACGCGCCCCGTGTTCGGATCGAGCATGCGCGGCAGCTTGTCGGCATAGGTGCCCTTCAGCTTCGCCATGCTGCGATATTCCAGGATCAGTCTGGGCAGCGGATAGTCCAGCGCCAGTTGCGCCAGCACCTCCTCGTCGGTGGAGGGGGCGCCGGAGGGCGTTTTTTTCACCACCGGCAGTTTCTCGCGCTCGAACAGGATCTCCTGGATCTGCTTCGGCGAGTTGAGGTTGAAGGGCTGCTTCGCCGCCGCATGGGCCTGCGCCTCGATCTCCATCATGCGCAGGCCGAGTTCCTGGCCCTGGCGCTCCAGCAGCGCCGCGTCGACCCGCACGCCGTTGCGCTCCATGCGGAACAGCACTTCCATCACCGGCAGCTCGATGTCGCGGTAGAGCGCTTCGAGCCTGGGGTCGGCGGCCAGGGCCGGATGCATGGCCTCATGCAGGCGCAGCGTGATGTCGGCGTCCTCCGCGGCGTATTCCGCGGCGCGCCCGATGTCCACCTGCTCGAACCCGATGCGCCCGGCGCCCTTGCCGGTGACCTCGTCGTACTTGATGGTGGCGATGCCGAGGTGGCGCTGCGCCAGGGAGTCCATGTCGTGGCTCTTGTCCGACTCCAGCACGTAGGATTCCAGCAGCGTGTCGTGGGCGACACCTTTCAGCGCGATGCCGTGGTTGGCCAAGATGTGCATGTCGTACTTGAGGTTCTGCCCGACCTTGGCGTGCCGCGGCGATTCCAGCCAGGGCTTGAGCCGCGCCAGCACCTGGTCCAGCGGCAGCTGCTGCGGCGCCCCGGCATAGCTGTGCGCCACGGGCAGGTAAGCCGCCTTGCCGGAAGCGACGGCGAATGACAGGCCGACCAGGCGCGCCAGCATGGGATCGAGGCCGGTGGTTTCGGTGTCCAGCGCGGTGAGCGGGGCGGCCCCGATCTCTTTCAGCCAGGCCTCGAAATGCGGCCAGTCGAGGAGGGTTTCGTAATGCGTGCGATGCGCCCCCGCCGGCTGTGCCGGCGGTGCATCGCCGGTTTCCGCTGCCTGCCCCCTGTCCCCGGACAACTGGGCCAGCCAGTTCTTGAACTCGAGCCGTGCGAATAGCCCGGCGAGTTTCGCCCGGTCCGGCTGGGCCGGCGCGAGGCCGGTCGCATGCACCGGCAGTTGCAGGTCGCAAGCCACGGTGACCAGCTTGCGCCCCAGGGGCAGGAAGTCGCGCGCGCGGCGCAGGTTCTCGCCGACGATGCCGCCGATCTCTTCGGCATGGGCGATCACCTCGTCGAGCGTGCCGTACTGCCGCAGCCACTTCACCGCCGTTTTCGGTCCGACTTTCTCAACGCCCGGCACGTTGTCGACGCTGTCGCCGACCAGCGCGAAGTAGTCCACGATGCGTGCCGGCTCGACGCCGAACTTGGCCAGCACGCCGGCTTCGTCCAGCGTCTCGTTGCTCATGGTGTTGACCAGCCGCACGTGCGGATTGACGAGCTGCGCCAGGTCCTTGTCGCCGGTGGAGACGACGCACTCGATGCCCTGCCGGCTCGCCTCGCGCGTCAGCGTGCCGATGACGTCATCGGCCTCGACGCCCTCGATCATCAGCAGCGGCCAGCCGAGTGCGCGGATGCACTCGTGCAGAGGTTCGATCTGGCGCACGAGGTCGTCCGGCATCGGCGGGCGGTGCGCCTTGTACTCGGGATACCAGTCGTCGCGGAAGGTCTTGCCCTTGGCATCGAAAATGCAGGCGCGGTAGTCCGCCTTGAAGTCGCTTTCCAGGCGGCGTAGCATGTTGAGCACGCCGTATACCGCGCCGGTCGGCTCGCCTGCCTTGTTGCGCAGGTCGGGCATGGCGTGGAAGGCGCGATAGAGATAGGACGAACCGTCAACCAGCAGCAGCGTTGGCATTAGCGAGCCCTGATCCCGGATGAAGAAACGCGGAGGCGCGGGGGCCGGTGCCCGCCCCCGCGTTTCCGCAATGAAGATTTGCCGATTATGAGCGCGAAAGAAAAACTCGCCGGATCCATTGACCCTGTCGCCGCGATGCCGGCTTTCACGGCGCACGAGTCGTGGCGCATGTTCGGCATTATGTCAGAATTCGTCGAAGCGACAGAGCGCCTCTCGGAGATCCGCCCGGCCGTCTCCGTCTTCGGCAGCGCGCGCCTAGCACCCGGGCATCCCTACTATGCCCTGGCGGAGAAAATCGCCCAACTGCTTTCCGACGCCGGCTTCTCGGTCATTTCCGGCGGCGGGCCGGGCATCATGGAAGCGGCGAGCAAGGGTGCCTTCCTCGGCAAGAGTCCGAGCGTCGGCCTCAACATGCTGCTGCCGCAGGAGCAGCAGAGCAACCCCTACCAGGACATCTCGCTCACCTTTCACCACTTCTTCGCGCGCAAGGTGATGTTCGTCAAGTACGCCGCGGCCTACGTGGTGATGCCCGGCGGCTTCGGCACGCTCGACGAGGTGATGGAAGCGCTGACCCTGATCCAGACCCGGAAGAGCCGCAGGATTCCCGTCATCCTGGTGCATGCGCCCTACTGGCAGGGGCTGCTCGACTGGTTCCGCGAGCGGCTGGTGGCGGAGGGCATGATCGCGCCGGAAGACCTCGATCTCATGCAGGTTATCGACCAGCCCGAGCAGGTGGTGGACGCCATTTTCAAGCACTACGAGCGGCGCGGCTTCGAGCCGCTGCCCTCGGAGCACGAGCTGCTGCTCAACCTCTGATAGAATCGGGCGGACCGATTTCAAGGACGATGCCATGCGCCGCCTGACAGCAGTTATCCTCCTCGCGCTTGCCTTGCCCGTCGCGGCGCAGAACCAGCGCCCCGCGGGCCTGCAGCCCATCCCCGAGCCCCCGCCGCCGCCGCCGGGCTACCAGCCCGACCCCGCGCTCGAGCCGCAGGTGACGATCATCAGGCGCGGCGAGGACAAGGTCGAGGAATACCGCATCAACGGGCGCCTCTACATGGTCAAGGTCACCCCGCCGCACGGCGTGCCCTACTACCTGGTCGATTCCAAGGGCGACGGCAAGATGTCCCGGCAGGAGTCGCTCGACTCCGGACTGCGCATTCCGCAGTGGGTCATCGGCACCTTTTGACGCCGCTTTCCCCTCGAGGCGCTTCGCCCCCTCTGCCGCTCCATGCCGCCGTGCTTGAGATGAGCCCCCGGCTGGGCTAGCATGTTCCGTGCAGAACAACATCAACAACACCAACAACACCAACAACACCAGAGGAGGCGGCCATGAGTGATCAAAATCCCTTTCTTGCCCACGAAGGCGCGGCGGCGGGCGGCAGCTTCGACCCGGCCGGGCGCACGGTCGGGGCGGGCAGCGGCATCGAATGGCTGAAGCAGGGCTGGCAGCTGTTCGTGAAAAACCCCGGCATCTGGATCGCCATCGCCGTCATCATGATGGTGCTCTTCGTCGTGCTCAGCTTCGTTCCGGTCATCGGCCAGC
>PNJM01000064.1 GCA_013821865.1 Rhodocyclaceae bacterium | reverse complement strand
AAGCCGGTGATGGAGGGCAAGTCGATCCTGTTCAAGCGCTTCGCCGACGTCGATTCGATCGATCTGGAAATCGACACCGAGGATTCCGACAAGTTCATCGAGGCCGTTCGCTATCTCGGCCCGTCCTTCGGCGGCATCAACCTGGAGGACATCAAGGCGCCGGAGTGCTTCTACATCGAGAAGAAGCTGCGCGAGCGCATGAAGATCCCGGTCTTCCACGACGACCAGCACGGCACGGCGATCATCTCCAGCGCGGCGTTGCTGAACGGCCTGCGCGTGGTGGGCAAGAAGATCGGGGACGTGAAGCTGGTCTGCTCCGGCGCCGGCGCGGCCGCCATTGCCTGCGTCGATCTCATGGTGGCGCTGGGACTGAAGCGCGAAAACGTCTGGATGACCGATTCGAAAGGCGTGGTGAGCAAGCGCCGCCTTGGCGACCTCGATCCGAGCAAGGCGCAGTATGCGCAGGAGACGGACGCCACCGCGCTGGGCCAGGTCATCGTCGGCGCCGATGTGTTCCTCGGGCTGTCCACCGCCGGCGTGCTCAAGCCGGAGATGGTCAGGACCATGGCCGACAAGCCGCTCATCCTGGCGCTGGCCAACCCGATCCCCGAGATACTGCCGGAGGAGGCGAAGGCGGTGCGGCCGGACTGCATCATCGCCACGGGGCGCTCGGACTACCCGAACCAGGTGAACAACGTCCTCTGCTTCCCCTTCATTTTCCGCGGCGCGCTCGACAGCGGCGCCACCACCATCACGCAGGAGATGGAGCTGGCGGCCGTGCGCGCCATCGCCGACCTGGCCCATGCCGAGCAGTCGGACGTGGTGGCCGCCGCCTATGGCGGTTCCGATGTGCGCTTCGGCCCCGAATACCTCATCCCGAAGCCTTTCGATCCGCGCCTGATCGCCAAGATCGCCCCGGCCGTGGCCAGGGCGGCCATGGATTCCGGCGTGGCGGCACGGCCGATTGCGGACTTCGACGCCTATCGCGACCAGCTGCAGCAGTTCGTGTACCACTCTGGCATCATCATGAAGCCTGTCTTCGCCGCGGCGAAGAAAATCTCCAAGCGGATTGTCTATGCCGAAGGGGAGGACGAGCGCGTCCTGCGCGCCGTCCAGGTGGTGGCGGACGAGGCCCTGGCCAGGCCGATCCTGATCGGCCGGCCCGAGGTGATCGAGCACCGCATCCAGAAATGCGGGCTGCGCATCCTGCCGGGCGTCGATTTCGAGTTGTGCAATCCGCAGAAGGACCCGCGCTACAAGGAATACTGGCAAACCTATCATCATCTGAGCGAACGCAAGGGCGTCTCGCCCGACTATGCGCAGATCGAGATGCGCCGCCGCCACACCCTGATCGGCGCCATGATGATCCACCGCGGCGAGGCCGACGGCATGCTGTGCGGCACCTTCGGCACGCACGCCCTGCACCTGAAATACATCGACCAGGTCATCGGCCGGCAAGGGAGCGCCTCGGCCTACTACGCCATGAACGGGCTTATGCTGCCCAGGCAGACCGTCTTCATCTGCGACACCTACGTCAACTATGACCCGAGCGCCGAGCAGGTCGTCGAGATGACCATCCTGGCGGCGGAGGAGATGAAGCGCTTCGGCCTTGTGCCCAAGGTCGCGCTGCTGTCGCACTCCAGTTTCGGCAGCTATGAAACGCCCAGCGCGCGCAAGATGCAGCAGGCGCTGCAAATGCTGCACCAGCGCGCGCCGGAGCTCGAAGCGGAGGGCGAGATGCATGGCGACGCCGCGCTGTCGGAGGAGGTGCGCAATCAGGTCTTCCCCAGCTCCAGCCTGAAGGGCGATGCCAATCTGCTCATCATGCCGACGCTGGACGCGGCCAACATCGCCTTCAACCTGCTCAAGCAGGCCGCCGGCGACGGCGTTACCATCGGCCCGATCCTGCTCGGTGCCGCGGCACCGGCGCATATCCTGACGCCGACGGCGACGGTGCGGCGCATCGTCAACATGACGGCGCTCGCTGTCGTGGATGCGGCGATGGCCCAGCGCCAGGAAAAAATCGGCGGATGGGATTAAGCTCTATCCACGGCTGCCGTAAAGCCTGACATGGACTCAAACGGCAGGACCGCGCTCGTTCTCACCGGCGGCGGCGCCCGCGCCGCCTACCAGGTGGGCGTGCTCCAGGCGGTGCGCGAACTGCTGCCGGATCCGCGCGTCAACCCCTTTCCCATCCTCTGCGGCACCTCGGCCGGGGCGATCAACGCAGCCTCGCTGGCTTGCTACGCCGACGACTTCGGCGCTGCCGTCAAGCATCTGCTGGAAGTGTGGAGCAACTTCCACGCCGCCCAGGTGTACCGCGCCGATGCCATGGGCATCGGCGCCAGCGGCGCCCGCTGGCTGTCGGTGCTGATGTTCGGCTGGCTCACCAGGCAGAACCCGCGCTCCCTGCTCGACAATACGCCGCTCAGGGAACTGATCGAGACAAGCCTGGATTTCCGGCGCATCGACAAGGTCATCGGGTCGGGCGCGCTCTATGCGGTTTCCATCACGGCCTCGGGCTACCTGAGCGGCGAGAGCATCAGCTTCTTCCAGGGCGGCGAGAACGTCGAGCTGTGGCGCCGCACGCAGCGTGCAAGCGCCCGGGTGAATATCGGCGTCGAGCATCTCCTCGCCTCGAGCGCCATTCCTTTCATCTTCCCGGCCATCAAGATCAACCGCGAATTCTTCGGGGACGGCTCGATGCGCCAGTTGGCGCCGGTGTCCCCGGCCATCCATCTGGGTGCCGAGCGCATCCTGGTGATTGGCGGCGGGCGCATGGGACAGGAATCCGAGCGCATGCGGGAGGACACCCATCCCTCCCTGGCACAGATTGCCGGCCATGCGCTCTCCAGCATCTTCCTCGACAGCCTGAGCGTGGATCTCGAGCGCCTGTTTCGCATCAACAATACGCTGTCGATCATTCCCCGGGAAGTCAAGGAAAAGGCCGGCTTGCCTTTGCGGCCGATCGAGGCGCTGGTTATCGCGCCGTCGCAGCGGCTCGACTACATGGCGGCGCGCCATGTCAAAAGCCTTCCATGGCCAGTGCGGTTGCTGTTGCGCGGCCTCGGGGCCACCGGCAAGAACGGCTCCGCTCTGGCGAGTTACCTGCTTTTCGAAAAATCCTACACATGCGCCTTGATCGAACTCGGCTACACCGATACGATGGCGCGCCGTGACGAGATGCGTGCCTTCCTGCGACTCGCTTGAAATGTCATCGAATATTCGATGCAACTTGAGGAATATCGCCTAACAGGCTATTTCTCTTGCAGTTTTGTTCCAGACTGCTAAACTGGATTTGATCGGTTCGGATGGAAAGAGGGAATATGGCGAAGATCAGGCTGGCAATTTACCTCCTGCTGTGCACGGCCGTTGCCGCGACCATGCTCGACGCGACGCCGGTGCAGGCGGCCTCTTCCAAGAAACAGGCGGCATCCAAGCGCAAGGCCAAGGCGGTGAAGAAAGTCGAGGCGCAGGATTCCGACAATCTGCTGCTGCGCTCCTCGGCCGTGATCGTGCAGGACCAGTCCACGGGCGCAGTGCTGTTCGAGAAGAATTCCGATGCCGTCCTGCCGATTGCCTCGATCACCAAGCTGATGACGGCCATGGTGGTGCTCGACGCGAAGCAGGGGCTGAACGAGCCGGTGTCCATCAGCGAGGAAGATGTCGACTTGCTGCGCGGCAGCCGTTCGCGCCTGAAAGTCGGCACGCAGTTGTCGCGCGAGGAGATGCTGCGCCTGGCGCTGATGTCCTCGGAGAACCGTGCCGCTTCGTCCCTGGGCCGGCACTACCCGGGCGGCATCCAGGCCTTCGTTTCGTCGATGAACCGCAAGGCCGAGGCGATCGGACTCAGGGACACCCGCTTCTCGGATTCCACCGGACTGTCGGCCGCCAACGTTTCCAGCGCGCGCGACCTTACCAAGATGGTTTCCGCCGCCTCGCACTATCCGTTGATTCGCGAACTATCTACAACACCGGAGTATGAAGTCGTTGTGGGTGGGCGCCCGCTCATTTTCCGCAATACCAACACCCTGGTGAGAAATTCGGGCTCGGGCTGGGACATCGCACTGTCCAAGACCGGTTTCATCCGCGAGGCGGGCAAGTGCCTGGTGATGCAGGCCTGGGTCAATGACAAGCCGATCGTCATCGTTCTGCTCGATTCCTGGGGCAAGCTGACCCGCATCGGCGATGCCAATCGCATCAAGCGATGGATCGAGCACGCCGCCATGCCCGCAACGCGGCCCAGCGCCGCGCTTGGCCGCGGTTCGGCCGGCTGATCCGGGAGTTGAACCGGATAAAGGCCGGCGTTCGCCGGCCTTATTAAAATGCTTCCCGATCTCGTCTCGCTTTCCCTGTTCCTGCGCGCGGTCGACGCGCGCAGCCTGTCGAAGGCGGCCGAGCAGTCGCATCTGGCGCTGGCGGCGGCGAGCCGGCGCATTGCGCTGCTCGAGCATTGCTACGGCGTGCAGCTGTTGTATCGCTCGGCGCAGGGCGTCGAGCCGACGCCGGCCGGAACCTCGCTGGCCTTTCACGCGCGCCAGTTGCTGCAGCAGGAAGAGAAGCTGCGCGCCGAGCTTTCGGATTTTGCGAAGGGCATCCGCGGACATATCCGCATCCAGGCTAATACCTCGGCCATCACCCAGTTTCTCCCCGGCGACCTGGCTTCCTTCGTCGCCGAGTTTCCCGACGTCAAGGTGGAGCTCGAGGAAAGCCGCAGCAACGCCATCGCCCAGGCCTTGCGCGAGGGCAAGACCGACATCGGCATCGTGCTCGAGGGCACCGACCTGCAGGATCTGCAAAGCTTCGACTACCGCAGCGATCACCTCGTCGCCGTGGTGCCGCGCGGTCATGCCCTGCGCCAGCGCAAGGCGCATTTCGCCGAGCTGATCAAGCACGATTTTGTCGGACTCGACAGCAGCGCAGCGATGATGCGCCTGCTCGCCGATGCCGCAGCGGCGCTGGGCGAGCCGTTGCGTCTGCGCGTCCAGGTCAGCAGCTTCGAGGCCGTGTGCAAGCTGGTGCAGGCCGGCATGGGCATCGGCATCCTGCCCGAGGGGGCGGCCAGGGATTTCGCCCGGATCATCGGCCTGCGCCTGATCGGGATTGCCGACGCCTGGGCCGAGCGCCGGATGTTTGTTGCAGTCCGCGATCTCGACGGGCTGCCGCTGGTCGGTCGCAAGCTGGTGGCGCGCCTGGTGGTGCCGTCGGCGCCTGCCGGCAGGTCGCGCCAGGGGCGCGGCGCCGGCTAGCCGGGCGACGGCAAGCGGCGCGGCAGCGCAGGCGCCGAGGGTCTTCGCATTTTGCGAAGGCCCTGTTAGCTAATCGGCAATTCCTCCTGCCGTCCGAGTACTCCTAGACTCCGCCATCCGTTTCAGGTTCGGCTCGGCGGAGAGCCTAAAAAAACATCTAGGAGAAGACACCCATGAAGGGCAATCACGTTAAAAGTCTGCACGCGCGCCTCGGCGCCCTGGTCGCCGGCATGTCCCTGCTGTTCGCCGCACCGGCGTTGGCGCAGGGCGCCAAGCCCGCCGAACTCAAGCTCGGCATCACCACCTTTTCCTCCGGTCCCGCGTCGGTGTTCGGCGTGCCGGCCAAGGCGGCGGCCGAGCAATGGATCGAGGAATTCAATGCCGCCGGCGGCATCAACGGCGTCAAGATCACGCCGGTCTTCATCGACGAGGGCCTCGGCGGCGACAAGCTGCTCACCGAATACCGCCGCGTGGTGCAGGAGCAGGGCGTCAAGGTCATGCTCTCCGCCATTTCCAGCGGCAACTGCAACATCGTCGCGCCGGTGGCCGAGGATCTCAAGGTGCTCAACGTGATGTGGGACTGTGGCACCGAGAAGCTGCTCGAGGATCGCCGCTACAAGTACGTGGTGCGCACCCAGGCCAACGCGGTGACGGAAATGGTCGCCACCGTGGTCTACCTGCTGAAGACCAAGCCCGACTTCAAAACCATCGCCGTGGTCAACCAGGATTACGCCTGGGGCCGCGATTCCTGGGAAATCTTCCGCAACACGCTGCAGGCCCTGAAGCCCGACGTCAAGGTGGTCGCCGAGTTGTTCCCCAAGTTCGGCGCGCCTGACTTCTCCACCGAAATCAGCCGCCTGCAGGCGCTCAAGCCGGATGTCATCCTGTCCACTTCCTGGGGCGGCGACCTCGATACCTTCGTGCGCCAGGCCGGCCAGCGCGGCCTCATGAAGTCCTCGCTGTTCGTCCTGCCGCTGGCGGAAAGCTCGGCCGAGCGCCTCGGTGCGGCCCTGCCCGAAGGCGTGATCATCGGCGCTCGCGGCGACCACTACTTCCTCCACCCGGAGCTGAAGGACGAGCCGAAGCACAAGGCCTTCGTCGAGAAGTTCCGCGCCAGGACCAGGTCCTATCCGATCTACCCCGTGTACCACATGGTCGCGGCGCTGCAGGCCGTGGCCGACGGGCACAACAAGGCGATCAAGGCCAACAAGGGCCAGTGGCCGAGCACCGAGCAGGTGGCGGGGGCCATGCACGGCCTGGAGTTCAAGGGCCTGACCCGTGCGGTCAAGATCCGCGAGGACGGCCAGGGGCTGGAAGACCAGTTGCTGGGCATGACCAGGAACCGCGCCGGCTATGCCTTCCCGGTCATGGAAAACATGATGATCGTCCCGGCCGACCTGGTGACGACGCCGGTCGGGCAGAAGTCGCCGGAATGGGTCAAGACGCTCAAGCCCGACGTGCTCAAGAGCGACCGGATCAAGGTCTACGCCAAGTAATCGACGACGCCAGGGGTCGCCGCGGCGACCGCTGTCCCGAGAGGGGGATGCAGCCGCGACGTCGTGCGGCGCTACGGCGGACGGCGCGCAGTTCTCCCTGCATTCATCGAACCACGGGTACTCCGAACATGAGCTTTGAACTGCTGATGCTGGCGGCCGCCGACGGCTTCTCCTACGCGGGGCTGCTGTTCCTGGTGTCGCTCGGCCTGACGCTGATCTTCGGCGTGCAGGGCATCCTCAACGTGGCCCACGGCAGCCTGTATGCGTTCGGCGGCTACACCGCGGCGACGCTGGCCATCTGGGCGGCGGAAAAGCAGGCGCCGACCTGGGTGCTGCTGGCGGCGCTGGTGCTGGCGGCGCTGGTGGTCGGCGTGATCCTCGGCGGCATCCTCGAAATCGGCCTGCTGCGCCGGGTGCAGGACAAGGACCCGGTGCTGCAACTGCTGGTCACCTTTGCCGCCTTCCTGATTTTCGAGGACCTGCAGCGGCTGATCTGGGGCGTGTCGCCCTATTCCTCGACCGAAGTCGTGAGCCGGCTCGGCAACTTCGACATCTTCGGCATCACCTATACGGCCTACCAGCTGCTGCTGATTCCGGCGGTCGCCTTCGGCGTCTATCTCGGACTGCTGTTCGCCTTGCGCCGCACGCGGCTGGGCAAGCAGATCATCGCCGTCACCCACCATCGCGAAGTCGCCACGGCGCTGGGCATCAACGCCAGGAAGATCGGCCTCATCGCCTTCATCATGGGCGCCTTCCTCGGCGCCTTGGGCGGCGCCCTGGCGGCGCCCACCACCTCGCTGGTGCCCGGTGTCGGCACCGACATGATCGTGCTCTCCTTTTCGGTGGTCGCCACGGCGGGACTGGGGCAGATCACCGGCGCCCTGATCACCGCTCTGCTGATCGGCCTGGCGCGCTCGGTCGCGGTCTATACCGTGCCCGAACTGGAGGTTGCCGTGCCCTACCTGATCATGGTCGCCGTGCTGCTGGTGCGGCCCAACGGACTGTTCACCGTCGCCCAGGCGAGGAGAATCTGATGGCCCGGCTATTCGACATCCGCATCCTGACCATCGCCGGCAGCCTGCTCTGCCTGATCCTCGGTCTGGCCTTTCCCTGGAGCAAGACCCCGATCATCGTCGGCCTGTGCTTCGGCATTGCCACCCTGGGCGTCGCCGCCATGGTGCGCGCCGGCCAGGTCTCCTTCGGACACGCCATGTACGCCTGCATCGCCGGCTACACGGTGGCCTTTCTCGCCCGCGCCTGGCCGCAACTGGATGGGCTCCTCCTCATCCTGGCCGGTGTCGGAGCGAGCCTGTTTGCCGGGGCGATCGTCGGCGTTTTCGTGGTGCGCTACCGCGGCATCTTCTTCGGCATGCTCAACCTTGCCATCAGCATGGTGCTCTACTCGGTGATCGGCAAGTTCTACGCCATCACCGGCGGCACCGATGGCCTGCGCATCAACCGGCCGACCCTGCTGGGCATCGAATTCGAGCGCGCCGGCTTCGAGACCGTGCTGCTGGTCGGCACCCTGCTGGCGGCCATCGGCCTCGGCATCCTGGTCCAGCGCTACTTCCAGTCCGCCAGCGGCGAAGCCCTGGCCGGCATCAAGACCAACGAAACCCGGCTGGAATACCTCGGGCTCTCGGCGCGCCGCGTGCTGTGGGACGGCTACCTCTTCTCGGCCGGTCTGGTCGGTCTCTCCGGCGCCCTGTTCGCCCTGGTGCAGGGCCTGGTGACGCCGGATATCGGCTCCTGGCTGCGCTCGGGCGAATTCGTCTTCATCGCCATCCTCGGCGGCTCGGGACATGCCATCGGCGCCTTCCTCGGCGCCGCGGTGTTCGAACTGGTCAAGCTGTTCGCCGCCGCCTACATGACCGGCATATGGCAGATGCTGCTCGGCATCACCCTGATCGTCGTCATCCTGGTCGCCCCCGAGGGCATCGTCGGCCTGCTGATGAAGAAGTCGGCGCTGGCGACGCCCCGAAGGAAGTCCCCTTGGGGGACACGGCGCGAGGAAAACAAATGGACGCCCTGATCCGCACCGAAGGTCTATCACTCTCCTTTGGCGGCGTGGTTGCCGCCGACAACATCGACTTCCGCCTCGACGTCGGCGAACGCCTGGCCGTGATCGGCCAGAACGGCGCCGGCAAGACCACCTTCATCAACATCTGCACCGGCTTCCTCAAGCCCACCCGCGGTCGCGTCTGGTTCGACGGCAAGGATGTCACCGGCATGGAGCCGCGGCACATCGTGCGCTTCGGGCTGGGCCGCTCCTTCCAGCTGCCGCAGCTCTTCCTCGACCACACGGTGCGTCAGTGCCTGGAGATATCGGCCGCCGCGCGCCAGGGCAGGCTCTCCTTCTTCAAGCCGCTGGCGCAGTCGGTGAATAGGCGCGAGATCGAGCACACCCTGGAACTGGTGAGTCTGCGCGAGCGCGGCAGCGAGCTGGCCTCGTCGCTGCCGGAAGGGCAGCGCAAACTGCTCGACGTGGCCATGGCGCTGATGCTGAACCCCAAGCTGCTGATCATGGACGAGCCGACCAGCGGCGTCGCCTCGGAAGACAAGCACGACCTGATGGCGACCCTGATGCGCGCGCTGGACGAACGCAAGGTCACCAGCTGGTTCGTCGAGCACGACGTCGACATCGTCAGCCGCTATGCCACGCGCGTCGCGGCCTGGATCGCCGGCAAGGTCGCCGCCGATGGCCCGCCGGCCGAGGTGCTGGCCAGCGCAGCCGTGCGCCGCGAAATTCTCGGCACGGCTTAGACGGAGACCGACGACATGCTCAAACTCCAAGACCTCACCGTCGATCTGGCCGGCACCAGCGTGCTGCGCGGCGTCAGCGCCATCGCCCATGTGGCCAGCACGGTGGCCGTGGTCGGCCGCAACGGCGCCGGCAAGACCACGCTGCTGCGCACCATCATGGGCCTGGCCAGGGCGAAACAGGGCCGCGTCCTGTTCGACGACGAAGACCTGCTGCACCGTCCGGCGCATCAGCGCGCCGCGCTGGGCATCGGCTACGCCCCGGAAGACCGGGTGATCTTTCCCACCCTGACGGTGGACGAGAACCTGCGCCTGCCCTGCGAAGTGCATTGCCTCGATGCCGCGGAAATCGACCGGCGCCTGGAATCGGTGCTGACCGTGGTGCCGCAGCTCAAGGACATGCTGCCGCGTTCCGGCGCGGCGCTCTCCGGCGGGCAGGGCAAGATGGTGGCGCTGGGACGCGCGCTGATGATCGGCACGCGCCTGGTGCTGCTCGACGAACCCTTCCAGGGGCTGGCCCCCGCCCTGGCGCGGCAGTATGGCGAAGCGCTGCTGCGTCTGCGCGACGTGCGGCCCGACCTGTGCGTGGTGATCACCGAATCCAACGCCAGCCTGCTGATGGACATACCCAACCAGACCCTGACCCTGGAGCGCGGCGCGCTCGAGGCCGGCGTCCCCACGCATTGAAGCACGACAACATAGGAGGCAAGCAAATGTACAAGATGTTCATTGGCGGCAAATGGCTGGACGCCCGCGACGGCGCCACGCTGCCGGTCATCAACCCGGCCGACGGCCAGGAGTTCGCCCGCATTCCGCGCGGCACGGCCCACGAGATCGACCTCGCGGTGAAGGCGGCGCAGGCGGCGCGGCAGGGCGCCTGGGGCAGGCTCAATGCCACCGAGCGCGGCCGCATCCTGATCAGGATCGGCCAGCAGGTGCTGGAAAACGCCGAAGAACTGGCCCAGCTCGAAGCCAGGGACACCGGCAAGCCGCTGACCACCGCGCGCAACGACATCCAGGTGCTGGCGCGCTACTTCGAGTTCTACGGCTCGGCCGCCGACAAGGTGCATGGCGAGACCATTCCCTTCCTCAACGGCTACTCGGTCAGCCTGCTGCGCGAACCGCTCGGCGTCACTGCTCACATCATTCCCTGGAACTACCCGGCGCAGATGTTCGGCCGCT
>PNJM01000063.1 GCA_013821865.1 Rhodocyclaceae bacterium | reverse complement strand
AGCGCGCCCAGCACCATGGTCCAGCCGGTGAGGATGGTGGTCGGCAGCCGCAAGGCATGGCGTTTCATCAGGACCACGCCCAGCCCCCACGACATCGCCGCGCCGAGCATGCACAGCACGCCGACCGGTGCGCCGCCCAGCCGGCCCCAATCGGCACCCATGAGGACCACGACGCCGGACAGGCCGAGGGCCAGCCCGAGAACGCGGCGCGAATTCAGGCGTTCGTGCAGCAGCCATACCGAGAAAGCGACGCTCCACAGAGGCATGGTGTAGCCGAGCAGCGCCGCCCGGCCCGAGGGCAGCAGCCCGACGCCGTAGATGGCCAGCACGTTCCAGCCGACGATATTGGCAGCCGCCAGGACGGCCAACGGCCGCCAGTTCTCGCGCGATACCGCAATCGATTGCCCTTCCAGCCTGCCCAGCAGCAACAACCCGCAGCCGCCCAGCAACAGGCAGCCGCCGCGAAAATAGAGCGGCGGCACGTCGCGCAGGACGATTTTCATGATCGGCCAGTTGAGGCCCCAGCCGACCGCCAGCAGCGCAAGGAGCAAGAGTCCGAAGGAGGAAAGGCAGGCGCGTTCTTCTGTCATGGGAGCGGGTGAAATTGCAGGGCCGGATCGGGGCGCGCCGGATGTATAATTTATGGTTTTGGGAATTCCAGAACTTTAGCACCATGGAAGCAGAACGCCTCAACAGCATCGCCAACCGCCTCACCGACCTTCAGGCTCGCTGCATCGAGCTACGGAGGTATCTTTGACTTCGACGGCAAGCAGGCCAGGCTGACCGAAGTCTCGCAGACGCTGGAGGACCCGGCGATCTGGAACGGTGCCGCACGCGCCCAGGAGCTGGGCCGCGAGAAGAAGGCCCTCGAAGGCGTCGTGCTCAATCTGACCGAAATCGACCAGGGCCTGCGCGATGCGCGCGAGCTGTTCGAGATGGCGCGCGCCGAGAACGACGACGCGACGCTGGCCGGCGTCGAGGAAGACGCCGCCGAGCTCGACAAGCGGGTCGCCGAGCTCGAATTCCGCCGCATGTTCTCCAACCCGGTCGATCCGAACAACTGCTTCGTGGACATCCAGGCCGGCGCCGGCGGCACCGAAGCGCAGGACTGGGCCTCCATGCTGCTGCGCATGTATCTCCGCTATGCCGAACGCAAGGGCTTCCAGCCCGAAGTGCTGGAGGAATCCGAGGGCGAAGTGGCCGGCATCAAGACCGCTACCATCAAGATGAGCGGCGAATACGCCTACGGCCACCTGCGCACCGAGACGGGCATCCACCGCCTGGTGCGCAAGTCGCCCTATGACTCCAATGCGCGGCGCCACACTTCCTTTGCCAGCGTCTTCGTCTATCCGGAGGTCGACGATTCGATCGAGGTCGACATCAATCCGGCCGACCTGCGCATAGACACCTTCCGCGCCTCGGGCGCCGGCGGCCAGCACGTGAACAAGACCGAGTCGGCCATCCGCATCACGCACAACCCGACCGGCATCGTCGTGCAATGCCAGAATGACCGCTCGCAGCACCGCAACAAGGCCGAGGCCATGGCCATGCTGAAATCGCGCCTGTACGAAGCCGAGCTGCGCAAGCGCCAGGAGGCGGCACAGAAGATGGAGGATTCCAAGACCGACATCGGCTGGGGCCACCAGATCCGCTCCTACGTGCTCGACCAGTCGCGCATCAAGGACCTGCGCACCAACGTGGAAGTCGGCAACACCCAGGCCGTGCTCGACGGCGACCTCGACCCGTTCATCGAAGCCAGCCTGAAACAAGGCGTCTAAGGAAAAACCATGACCGAACAAAACCAACAGCCCCAGGACGAAAACCAGATCATTGCCGAGCGGCGCGAGAAGCTCGCCAGGCTGCGCGCGAACGGCATTGCCTTCCCCAACGACTTCCGTCGCGAAAATACGGCGGAGAAGCTCGACGAACTCTACGGCGAAAAAACGCGGGAGGAACTGGAAGGCCTGCCGGTGGAGGTGGTCGTCGCCGGGCGCATCATGCTCAAGCGCGTCATGGGCAAGGCCAGCTTCGCCACGATCCAGGACCTCTCCGGCCGCATCCAGCTCTACATCAGCAACGACGGCACGGGCGAAGCCGTTCACGCCGCCTTCAAGCACTGGGACATCGGCGACATTGTCGGCGCGCGCGGCACGCTGTTCAGGACCAGGACCGGCGAGCTGACCATCAACGTGAGCGAGCTGCGCCTGCTGACCAAGTCGCTGCGCCCGCTGCCGGAGAAATTCCACGGCCTCGCCGACACCGAGCAGAAGGTGCGCCAGCGCTACCTCGACCTCATCACCAACGAGCGCTCGCGCTGGGTCTTCGCCGCCCGCTCGCGCCTGGTGCAGTCGATCCGCGGCTACATGACCGGCCACGGCTTCCTCGAAGTCGAGACGCCGATGATGCACCCCATCCCCGGCGGCGCCTCGGCCAAGCCGTTCAAGACGCACCACAACGCGCTCGACATGGAACTCTTCCTGCGCATCGCGCCGGAGCTCTACCTCAAGCGCCTGGTGGTGGGCGGCTTCGAGAAAGTGTTCGAGATCAACCGCAACTTCCGCAACGAAGGCCTCTCGACGCGCCACAACCCCGAGTTCACCATGATGGAGTTCTACGAGGCCTACTCGGACTACCAGCTCCTCATGAACTTCACGGAAGGACTGCTGCGCCACGCGGCGCAGGAAGCATTGGGCGGCCTGCAGTTCGAGTACCAGGGCCGCACGCTGGATTTCGGCAAGCCCTTCGCGCGCATGACGGCGGTCGAAGCGATCCACAAGCATCATCCGGGCTATTCCATCACCCAGTTGAACGACGCAAACTGGCTGCGCGCCAAGCTCAAGGAACTGCACATCGAGCCGCGCCCGAACTCCGGCCTCGGCACGCTTCAGCTCACGCTGTTCGAGGAGACCACGGAGTCCGGGCTGTTCGACCCGACCTACATCATCGACTGGCCGGCCGAGGTTTCCCCGCTTGCCCGCCGCAGCGACAAGAACCCGGAGATCGCCGAGCGCTTCGAGCTCTATATCGCCGGCCGCGAGATCGCCAACGGCTTCTCCGAGCTGAACGACGCCGAGGACCAGGCGGCGCGCTTCCTCGATCAGGCCAAAGCCAAGGAGGCCGGCGACGAAGAAGCCATGTACTACGATGGCGACTTCATCCGGGCGCTGGAATACGGACTGCCGCCGACCGCCGGTTGCGGTGTCGGCATCGACCGCCTGGTGATGCTGCTCACCGACAGCCCGAGCATCCGCGACGTCATCCTCTTCCCCCAGCTGAGAGCGGAGACGTAACGGCGGAGGTGTAACAATTTGTATCGGCCGTCATCGACGGCCCCACTGGCGCGTTAACTTCGCCGACACTCTCAAAGGAGCACAGCATGGAAGCCACCACCACAGGCAACAAACTGCATCCCGTCCTCTGGGTCGCCGCCGTCGCGGTGATCCTGCTTTCCGCCGTGGGCATCGGCGCCATCTTCGGCGTCATCCCTGGCGCCGGCAGTTCCTCCAAGCCGGCCGAGCCGGTCGCGGCGGCCGTCCCGGCACCCCAGTCGGCTGCACAACCGTCAGCCGAGCCCAACAAGCCGGCGGAACCGGTGAAACACAAGCTTGCCCAGGCACCGAAGCCGGCCGCCAAGCCCGCGCATGAACCCGCAGCCCATCCTGTCGTGCAAGCCCCCGCTCAACACCCGCTTGCCCAGCCTGCCCCGCCGCCCTGCCGCAACTGCGGCACGATCGAAGCCATACGCGAGATCGAACAGAAGGGTGAAGGCACGGGCCTCGGCGCGGTCGCCGGCGGCGTCGCCGGTGCGGTGGTCGGCAGCCAGATCGGCAAGGGCCGCGGCAATACGGCCGCCACTGTGCTCGGCACGGTGGGCGGCGCGGTCGCCGGCCACCAGATCGAGAAGCAGGTGCGCAAGGCCGTGAAGTACGAAATCGCCGTTCGCTTCGATGACGGCACTTCGCAGGTCATCGTCCAGGACACGCAGCCCGCCTGGCGTCCCGGCGACAAGGTGCGCGTTGAGAACAACGTCATCATGGCGCGTTGATCCCTCAACCGATCATCCCGGCCGCGCTGGTCCTCAAGGACGGCGCGGCCTACAGCGAACAGTTCGGCGACACCTACTGGTCGCTCGAAGGCGGGCTGGAAGAAACCCGCCACGTCTTTCTCTCAGGCAACGACCTTCCGGCCCGCTGGACGGGCCGTGAGCGGTTCACCCTGCTCGAAACCGGCTTCGGCACCGGCCTGAATTTCCTCTGTGCGTGGCGGCTCTGGCGCGACGCCGCCCCCGCTGGCGCGCGGCTGCACTACATCGCCGTCGACAAGCACCCTTTCCGCCGCGACGATCTGGCGCAGCTCTATCGCCATTGGCCGGAACTCGCGCCGCTCGGCGAACTGCTGCTGGGGCGCTACCCTGCTCTCGTTCCCGGCTTCCATCGCATCCATCTGGACGGCGGACGCGTCACGCTCACCCTGCTCTGGGGCGAGGCGGCGCAGATGCTGGCGCAACTCGACGCGAAGGCCGATGCCTTTTTCCTCGACGGCTTCGCGCCCTCGCGCAACCCCGGCATGTGGAACGAGGCGCTGTTCGCCCAGCTTGCGCGGCTCGCCGCAGCCGCCGCCACCTGCGCCACCTACACCGTCGCCGGCGAAGTGCGCCGCGGACTTGCCGCCGCCGGCTTCACGATCGAAAAGAAACCGGGGTTCGGCCGCAAGCGCGAAATGCTCTGCGGCCGCTTCGCCGGCGATGCCGCTCCGGCCAACGCGAGCCGCGAGCGCCATGCGCTCATCGTCGGCGCCGGCATCGCCGGAACGCTCTGTGCCGAGCGCCTCGCCGCACGCGGCTGGCAAGTGGACCTGATCGAGCGGCGCGACGGCCTGGCGCGCGAAACCTCCGGCAACCCCGCCGGCGTCCTGCAACCCGTGCCTTCCGCCGACTGGAATCGCCTCTCGCGCCTGACCCTCGCCGGCTTCCATTACGCCCTGCGCCGGCTGCAGGACTTCTCGGCCGATCCGCATCTCATCTGGCAGCAGTGCGGTGTGCTGCGCCTGGCGCGCGACGAACGCGCTGCGGAGCGCCAGAAGCGCATTGCGGAAACCGGCCTGCTGCCGCCCGAGGTGCTGCACCGGGTCGAGATCGGTGAAGCTTCGGCCCTGGCCGGCTGGCCGGTTCCCGCGCCGGGCTGGTGGTTCCCCGAAGGCGGCTGGGTGCATCCGCCCAGCCTGTGCGCTGCGGCGCTGCGCGCGGCCGGCGCGGCCGTGCGTCTGCACGCGCAGCGCGATGTCGCCGATCTCCTGCGCGGCGAAAACGGCTGGCGCGCCATTGACGATGCAGGACGGATCATCGCCGAGGCACCCGTCGCCATTCTCGCCAATGGCCATCTGGCGCGGCGTTTCAAGCCGGCCGAAGCGCTGCCGCTGCGACCGGTGCGCGGCCAGATCACCTGCATTCCGGCGGAACCGGGCCGCGTGGTGCGCACGGTCGTTTCGCGCGAAGGCTACGTCACGCCGGCTACCTCCTTCGGCGTGCATGTGGTCGGCGCCACCTACGAGGAAGGCTCGACCGACGACCTGGCGCGGGAAGAGGATCATCGCGCCAACCTGGAACGCCTCAAGCACCTGCTGCCCGATTTCGCCGCCACCGTCGATGCGGCACGCGTGGCAGGCCGGGCCGGCATCCGTACCGTGGGGCCGGACCGGCTGCCGCTGGTGGGCGCGATTCCCGAAGGTCCGGAAAACCGCGCGGCCGTGCCGGGATTTTACGGACTCCTGGGGCTGGGATCGCGCGGGCTGGTGTATGCGCCACTGCTGGCGGAGCTTCTCGCCTGTCGCCTTGACGACGAGCCACTTCCGGTGGAGACCGATCTGGCCGAGGCGCTGTCGTTCGCGCGCCTTTCCGGACGGCGCCCTCAGCGCAAGCGGCGCGACGACTCAGACATGGCGTGACAGCCGCGCCAGCACGATGTCGCGGCCGAAGGCCTCCAGCACGGCATCGATCGACGGCGTCTGCGGCTGTCCGGTGAGCACCACGCGCAGCGGGATCGCCAGTTGCGGCAGCTTCATGCCATGCGCCGCGACGGTATCCTTCAGGGCCTGATTCAGTGCCGCACGCTCCCAAAAGACTGAAGAAAGCCGATTGCGCAGATCCTTCAGCGCGGCACGCGCCGCATCCGTGACGTGCTGCGCCAGCAGCTCAGCGCCGGGATACACTTCCACGTAGAACGGCTCGGCGGCGTCGGCCAGTTCGTTGAGCGTAGCCACGCGGTCCTTGTACAGCGCCACGACCTTCGCAAGCGCGGGTCCGACGGCGGTGCCGATGCCGCGCGCCGACAGTCGCGGCGCCACCTCCTCCGCCAGCAAGTGGTCGTCACGTACCTTGATGTACTGCTGGTTCAGCCAGGACAGCTTTTCCGGGTTGAACTGCGCGGGCGAGCGGCTGATGTGCTCCAGGTCGAACCACTCGACAAACCTCTCCAGCGAGAACACTTCGTCGTTGCCGTGAGACCAGCCCAGGCGCGCGAGATAGTTGAGCAGCGCCTCGGGCAGAAAGCCGTCCTCGGCGTACTGCATCACCGACACCGCGCCGTGGCGCTTGGACAGGCGCTCGCCGTCGGAACCGAGGATCATCGGCACATGCGCGAAAGCCGGCACCGCTGCGCCCATCGCACGGTAGATGTTGATCTGGCGCGGCGTGTTGTTCACGTGGTCGTCGCCGCGGATGCAGTGCGTAATGGCCATATCGAGGTCGTCAACCACCACGCCGAAGTTGTAGGTCGGCACGCCGTCGGCGCGCAGCAGCACGAGGTCGTCCAGTTCGCCGTTGGCGATCTCGATGCGGCCCTTGACCAGATCATCCCAGGCCACCGTGCCCTCATCCGGATTGCGGAAGCGCAGCACCGGCTTCACGCCGGCCGGCAAAGCCTTGCCGGCCGCGTTCTCAGGCCGCCAGCGGCCGTCGTAGCGCGGCTTGAGGCCCGCCGCACGCTGCGCCCCGCGCATCGCGTCGAGTTCCTCCTTGCTGGCGTAGCACCAGTAAGCATGGCCGCTCTCGATGAGTTGCCGGGCGACTTCGGCATAGCGCTCCAGCCGCTTCATTTGATAGAAGGGACCGGAATCCCAGTCCAGACCGAGCCAGCCCATGCCGTCGAGGATGGCGTCGATGGAAGCCTGCGTCGAGCGCTCGATGTCGGTATCCTCGATGCGCAGGATGAAGGTGCCGCCGTGCTTGCGCGCATAGGCCCAAGAATAGAGCGCCGTGCGGGCGCCGCCGACGTGCAGGTAACCGGTGGGACTGGGGGCAAAGCGGGTGCGGACCGGGCGGTTCATGGCTGGCTGCGGAGAAAAGATGCTATTTTAAGCGATCCGGACCCTCCGCCGCAGGGGAAATTGACCCGGATTGCCCACCTGTGAGAGAATGCGCGCCTCCCGAACGGGCGGCTAGCTCAGCGGTAGAGCACTGCCTTCACACGGCAGGGGTCACAGGTTCGAACCCTGTGCCGCCCACCAACATATCTGCATGATATGCAAGAGAAATCCGGCTATGCCGGATTTCTCCCCTAACCTGAATCAAGCCGATTGCTCCAAATTTGCTCCACGCGAGCAATGGAGAGTGGTTGGTGGCATCGATTCGGCAACGAGGAAAAGTCTGGGAAGTGCGAGTCCGGCGGGAAGGCCAGACGCTCTCGCATTCTTTCACTGTAAAGGGTGACGCCCGCGCGTGGGCAACGGTCATTGAGTCCGAGATCGAGCGCGGCGTCTTCATCGATCGCACCGAGGCCGAAAGAAACACCCTCGGCGATCTCCTGCAGCGCTACCTGACCGACGTATCCAGCCAGAAGAAGGGGCACAACACCGAGCGTTACCGGCTCGTCTCCCTGCAGCGTGATCCCATCGCCAAGATCAAGGTCGCCGGCCTCTCTGGCAAGCTGATGGCCGAGTGGCGCGACAAGCGGATCAAAGAGGTATCCGGCTCGACGGTCAACCGGGATCTCAACCTGATCTCCCACGTCATCAACGTGGCCCGGAAGGAATGGGGCATCCACGTCGAGAATCCGGTCTCGATGATCCGTCGCCCGCCTGAGAACCGGGCGCGCAATCGCCGTCTCGCGGCCGGCGAGGAGGAAAAGCTCCTGGCGGAGCTGGAGCTATCCGCCAGATCGAAGCGCGGCACCTTCGAGGCCGGCGGAACCCATAACCCCTGGATGCGACCGCTGGTCATCCTCGCCCTGGAAACCGCAATGCGCCGCAGCGAGCTGCTGGCGCTCCGCTGGGCGGACGTGTTTCTCTCGGATCGCTTCGCCAGGCTCCACGACACCAAGAACGGCGAGCCTCGCGACGTGCCGCTATCGACACGTGCTCATTCGGTACTGGACGGCCTGCCACGGCACATTTCTGGGCGGGTCTTCCCGATCACTGGAGATGCCGTGAAAAAGGCCTTCACGCGAGCCATCGAGCGCGCAGGGCTCGGCGATTTCCACTTCCATGACCTCCGCCACGAAGCGACCAGCCGGACTGCCGAGAAGCTGGATAACGTGCTGGAACTGTCAGCGGTCACCGGCCACAAAACCCTAAACATGCTGAAACGGTATTATCATCCGCGAGCCAAGGATTTGGCGAGAAAACTCGGGTGATCAGAAGGGAGGCCGAAATGCAAGAAGATACTCTCGGAAGGAGAATGGGGGCTCGTCCAACCCTGAGCCTTGTGCTGATGATGATGTTTGGATTTTGTCTCCTCATTGTTACCGGCGTTCCTCAACAGACCGAGCTGACCAAGATCCTCCGCTGAAGGTTCGTGGTCATTTTCGACCACGCGCAACGCTACGAAGCCAAAAACGGCAACAGCCAATGTTCTTGACGAGCCCGGCTCAAGCCAGTTCGCGCAGCACTTCCGGGTGCGCGGCGGCCACACGCAGAAGGGTTTTCGCGGCGCCCGAGGGATGGCGACGGCCTTGCTCCCACTCCTGCAGCGTGCGCACCGAGACACCCATCAGCGCAGCGAATTGAGCCTGGGAGAGACCGGACGCCGCACGCGCCTCCGCGATCGGCGACAGTTCCACCTGCGTCACGCGCGCGGCCTTGCCCATTTTCATCTGGCGGACGGACTCCAGAAGATCTTTCTGGAACTGCTCCATTTCCTTATCCACATTCCACCTCTGCTTTCAGCTTGGCGAGAAACTCAGCCGGCAAGTTGTCAAACTTCGCCTTTGCATACGCGATCAGCAACCATATCCGACCGTCTGCGCCGTTGAAATAGATCACGCGAGCGCCGCCGCGCTTGCCCATGCCTGACCGCCCCCAGCGCACTTTCCGGCACCCGCCCGAGCCTGGGATCACATCCCCGGCCCCGGGGTTGGCGGCGATCCAGTTGATGAACTCGACGCGCTCGGCGTCGGACCATATCGCCGCCGCGTACCGCTGGAAAACTTCGGTTTCGGCGACGGTATGCATGGCTACATTATACGGCATTGACGGAGCGCCGCCAGTCCCTTTTGTCTTCATCGGTATCGCGCCACGATCTCCGCATCCTCTGACCGACCGCCGCGCGACATGAATATCTCGAAGTCGTAGGCGTACGCCGCACGACGATAAGGCATCGTCGCCGCCGTCCCGTTCTGCCAGCGCTCGAAGGCCGCCGCCAGGTCATCCGGCAGATCCTCATACCGGATGAACGGCGTGACCATCGCGCAGCAGCGTCGCCAGTTCGCCGATCACCTTGACGCGCTTGAGGTAGGCCCCGCCCACCCTCATGAAATCATAGAACTCGCTTGACCGCCCGGACTGAACCGGCCCCAGCGCCAGCGTACCGCTGAGTTTCTGAACCATGCTCATGCCTGCGCCCTCCCCGCATGCAACGGAACGGCGTGCTGGCGGACGTAGGCCGCGAGGCGCGCGACGGCCAGCTCCAACAACTCACCGTCGCAGAGGGCTGGCATCTCGTGGCTACCGCCGCCCGCCTCGATCTCCGCAAGCGTCTGGCGCTGTGTGGTGCTGCTGCTGATCTTCCTGCTCATCTATGCTCTGCCGCGCGAAATGGCCGGTAGCCACATGCCAGATCGAATCCGCAACGCCGACGCCCTGCATTGCCAGCCAGATCATGGCGACCTGGAGCAGAGAAAATCCGCTGGCCAGCGGCAAGAGCAGCGCGGTTCCGCCTACAGTGCGGATCGGCACCCATATTTCTGACATTTTGCGGCCCAGGCTTCGCCGTCGTGGGCCGAATCAACGGTGCCCTTGACGGTGGTGTAAACGACGAAGATCATCGCCAGGAACAACACCGCAAGATTGAAGATGCCCATCATCGCGCCGAGCAAACTTTGCTGATCGCCGGTGCCGCCGCCATCGACGATAGTGCCGAAGATCTGGCGCAGGAAGGCGCAGCGTGACGGACACGAGGCGTTGGCCTCAGCGATCGAGAACGAACGTACGAGAATGATCGTCGAAACGGCGACCGAGATTCCCCAAGGCCGGCTGCCGGCCGAGCAAGCCCTTTTGTTTGCATGCCGGATTCAGATCAGGCGGGGTGCCAGCGCAACCGGATCGTTGCGCAATCTATCAATGGCCTTGAGCGCCTGCTTGGTCGCCCCGACTTCATTGGCGTGTGCAATAAAGCGGTCAAGCGCCTTGTCCAGGGGGTAATCGTATTCCTGCCATTCCGCCAGGAATTCCTTGTCGGACAGGTGCTGCAGCGACAGTCTTCCCGCCGTGTGTTCGACG
>PNJM01000062.1 GCA_013821865.1 Rhodocyclaceae bacterium | reverse complement strand
ATGCAGGAGGGGCGCTTCGTCTTCGCCAACCCCCATGCACTCACGCTTGTCGGCGCAGCCAGCGTCGAGCAGCTGGCAGAACACCCCTACACGGACTACCTCGGCGCGGAGGGCGGCGAAAAGGCGCAGAACCGCTACGGCCTGATCGCCGGCGGGCACAAGCTGGAGCCGACCCACTACAGCATGCGCACCCTCGACGGCCGTGTCGTCGAGGTCGAAGTGAAGAGCGCCCCCATCACCTTCAACGGCAAGCCGGCCTTTCTTTCCGCTGCCCGCGACATCACCGAGGAAAAACAGGCCAAGCGGCATCTCGAACGGCAGATGCATGAGATACGTGCGCTGCACGGCCTGGCTGAAGCCATCAACAGAAGCGGCTCGCTGGCGCAGATCTTTCCCGAGGCCGTGCAGGCCGTGCGCCGCACCAGCGGCGCAAACCGTGCCGCCGTTCTCCTCTTCGACGACCGAAGGAAGTCCCCGCGGGACGAGCAGTACCTGATGCGTTACGTGGCCTGGGACGGCCTCTCCGGCCAGTACCGCGCGGCGACGGAAGGACATTCGCCCTGGACGGCCAACGAGGAGAATGCCC
Source organism: Rhodocyclaceae bacterium (assembly GCA_013821865.1). GTDB lineage: Bacteria > Pseudomonadota > Gammaproteobacteria > Burkholderiales > Rhodocyclaceae > Desulfobacillus. Next base: position 10,304 of record PNJM01000062.1, on the reverse strand, counting down.
AGCCGATCCTCGTTCCCCATCCGGAACAGGACCCCTCGATCGCACACCTGCTGCCCGTGCTGCGGGTGGAGCGGATCGCGTCGCTGGCCTTCATTCCCATCGCGCACCAGGGCCGGCTGTTCGGCAACTTCATGCTCTGCTTCAATGACCCGCACGAATTCTCCGCCGAGGAAACGCGCCTGGCGCTGACCATGGCCGAGCAGCTGGCGCTGGCCATTTCGCGCCAGCGCGCCGGCGATGAGGTGCAGCGGCTCAATGCCGAGCTCGAGGAGCGCGTGCGCCAGCGCACGGCGCAACTCGAGATCGCCAACCGGGAGATGGAGTCTTTCTGCTATTCGGTGTCGCACGACCTGCGCGCCCCGCTGCGGGCACTCGACGGATTTGCCCGCATCCTCCTGGAAGATGCGGCCACCGTGCTCGACGAAAACGACAAGGACAATCTGCGCCGCATCATTTCGGCCAGCGAACGCATGGGCTGGCTGATGGACGACCTGCTCAGGCTGTCGCGCATCGGCCGCGCCGGCATGCGCCTGGGCCGCGTTGGCCTGAGCGCCATCGCCGGCGAAGTGATGGAAAGGCTCCGCGTCGCCGCTCCGGGGCGGCGGCTCGATCTGCGCGTCGCGCCCGACCTGTCCGCCGAAGCGGACATGGCCCTGATGCGCATCGCCCTGGAAAACCTGCTGGGCAATGCCTGGAAATACACCCGCAACACGCCGCAGGCGCGCATCGAGTTCGGCGCGAAGGAATTGAATGGCAGGCTGTGCTATTTCGTGCGCGACAACGGCACCGGCTTCGACATGCAGTACGCAACGAAGCTCTTCTCGCCATTCCAGCGCGTGCATCCGCCCACCGAATTCGAGGGCAACGGCATCGGCTTGGCCATCATGCAGCGCATCGTTCAGCGCCACGGCGGGCGTGCCTGGGCCGAGTCCGAGCCGGGCAACGGCGCGACCTTCTGGTTCACACTATGGGATGACGGAATTCCGTCCGAACTGCAGCCTATTTCACAGCCGGCTTCGGTTCCGCCTTCTTTAACTCCGGCTTCTTTTCCACCAGCTTGATGATCGCCAGCGAGCAGTTGTCGCCGCTGCCGCGCGCCCGGTCGCGCGCGCGCCGGATGAGGATTTCCGCCGCGGCGCGCGGCGGATGCGCCGCCAGCACGCCGCCCAGTTCGGCATCGGAAAAGTAGGCCCAGAGGCCGTCCGAGCAGAGCAGGAAGATGTCCTGGCCGGCCAGCGGCGCCGCCTCGCCGAAATCGATGGTCGGCTCGCGCTCGGAGCCGAGGCAGCCGAGCAGCACGTTCTTCTGGGGATGGCGCTCCGCCTCTTCGGCGGTGATCCTGCCCTGCCGCACCAGCTCATTCACATAGGAATGGTCCGCTGTGCGGGAAACCAGCTTGTCGCCGCGAAAATGGTAGATGCGCGAATCGCCGCAGTGCGCCCAGTCGACGCGTCCGGGCTGGAACAGCAGAACGCAGGCGGTGCTGTGCGGGTCCTGCTCGCTGGTGAAGCGCGTCAGCTTGATGACGACATGCGCCTCGGCGATGATCGCGCGCAGCAGGTCGCCCGGCGATTCGGAAGCCGGCGCATACACCTCGAAGCTGGTGCCCGCCTTGTGGATGACCTGCTCCGCCGCCATGGCGCCGCCGGTATGCCCGCCCATGCCGTCGGCCAGCACCGCCATGAACATGCCGCGCCGCGTCGGATGGTGCAGCAGGGTCGCGCGATCCTGCTGCTCCTTGCGGTCGCCGATGTGCTGGGCGACGCAGGTTTCGACGGTAAGTGACACTTGATGGGTATGCCCGGCAATTCGACCGGCGCGACTTTAGCACGCAATCACCCGGCCCGGTTGCCGCAGGGCGTCAAGGTCCGTGTGATAGGATTTGCAGCCAGGGGAGGGAGAAAATGCATCCGGGACGCGGTTTCAACGAAGTGTCGGTCGGCGACTGCTTCTCCAGCGTGATGACGCTGACCGAGACGCATATCGTGATGGGCGCCGGGCTGTTCGGAGATTTCAATCCGCTGCACGTGAACGAGGAATTCGCCGGCGAGTCGCGCTTCGGCAGGCGCATTGCCCACGGCTACCTTACCAGTTCCATGATGGCCGCTGCGCTGGGCATGCTCTTCCACGGCACGGCCATCGCCTACCTGGAGCATGCCTGCCGCTTCACGGCTCCGGTGCACGCCGGCGATACGCTGACCACCACCTGGACGATCACCGGCCTGGAACAGAAGCCGCACCATGGCGGCGGGGTCGCGGCCCTTTCTGGAATGTGCCGGGACCAGGACGGGGACATCGTGGCGGAAGCGAGCGCCAAGATGCTGATCAGGAGTGTTTAAAACGGCATTTCAGCCGCAGATGAACACGGATAAACGCAGATTTGCAGAAATATCCATTACGCCGATTCAGTCATTGGGTAAGAGTACGGCTGTGCAACCTCATGACCCATCTGTGTCCATCTGCGGCCAACAGCTTTTTCAAGGTATTAACCTTCCCGGCGCGCCTTGAGCCTTTCTTCTTCCCGCAGGCGCAGCACGCGCCTCTGCACCTTGCCCGTCGTCGTCATGGGCAGGGAATCGATGAACTCGATGGCCTTGGGGTACTCGTAGGGGGCGAGGTACCGGCGCACGTGCTGCTGCAGATCGGCCTCCAGTTCGGCCGAGGCTTGCGCGCCCGGCTGCAGCACGATGAACGCCTTGACGATGGTGCCGCGCGCTTCGTCCGGTGCGCCGACCACCGCGGCATTGGCCACTGCCGGATGCTTGACCAGGCAGTTCTCGATCTCGGAAGGCCCGATGCGGTAGCCGGCGCTCTTGAACATGTCGTCGGCGCGGCCCTGGTACCAGAGGTAGCCGTCCTCGTCCATTTTCGCCAGGTCGCCCGTGCGGCCCCAGGCGGCCTTTCCCTCGCCGATGTATTTCTCTTCGGTGGCTTTCGGGTTCTTCCAGTATTCGAGCAGGAACACGGGGTCATCGCCCCGCTGCACACAGACCTCTCCCACTTCTCCCGGCGGCAGCACATGGCCCGAATCATCGACCACGGCCACGCGGTGCCCCGGATAGGGCCGGCCCATGGCGCCCGGCTTGGGCGGATAGACCGCGGCGCAGCCGCCGACGACGTAATTGATCTCGGTCTGGCCGAAAATCTCGTTGATGGTCACACCCAGCTTCTCGCGCGCCCATTCGAACACGGTTTCGCCCACCGCCTCGCCGCCGCTCATGATGGTGCGCAGGTCGATGTCGTACTCCTGCTTCGGCTCAGGCACCGCCTTCATCATCATCTTCAGCGCCGTCGGGAAAAGGAAGACGTTGCGCACGCCGTACTTTTCCATGAGATGGAAGGCTTTTTCCGGATCGAAGCGGCCGCGGTAGCCGAGGATGGGCATGCCGAAATGCCAGGTCGGCAGCAGCGCATCGAAGAGGCCGCCGGTCCACGCCCAGTCGGCCGGCGACCAGAACATGTCGCCCTGCCGCGGGAAAAAATCGTGCGAGCAGACGAAGCCGGGCAGATTGCCGATCAGCGTCCGCTGCGCCATGAGCGCGCCCTTCGGGTTGCCCGTCGTCCCGCTGGTGTAGATGATCAGCGCAGGGTCGTCGGCCGAGGTGTCGGCGCAAGTGTAGCGGCGCGAGGCGCGCTCCAGCAGCCGACGCCAGTCATGAGTGCCAGATTCGGCCGCGCCGCCGACGCCGATGACATGCCTCAGGTTCGGCAGCCGCTCGCGCACCTGCCACAGCTTGGGCAGGGTCGTCTCGTCCACGATGGCGACGCTGGCCCCGGAGTTTTCCAGGCGATATTCCAGGGCGTCGGGGCCGAACAGGTGCGACAGCGGCAGGGCGACGGCGCCCATCTGGTAGGCGGCGATGTGCGCGATGCCCGTTTCCGGGCGCTGCGGCAGGATAATGCCGACACGGTCGCCGCGCCTGACGCCCAGCGCATGCAGGGCATTGCACAGGCGGTTGGCCTGCATCTGGATGTCCCAGAAGGTCCATGCCTCGGTGTGCCCGGATTCGTCCTCGTAGTAGAGGGCGAAGCGCGAACGGTCCTCCGCCCAGCGCCCGCAGCAGTCGCGGCCCATGTTGAAGCGCCCGGGCGTGTTCCAGCGGAAGGTCGCGAACAACTCATCGTAGCTCTTCGCCTGCCCGTTCAGTTCCATGCCCGATCTCTCCATGATTTTCCGTTTTGCGAAATCCGTGCGCGCAATGCGCATTGCCACAATGCGTTTCCGCACCCGACCGCAAATCGGGTCCGGCTGATTTTATTCGTAAAATAGAGTGGAACTTCTCCGCATATTCGATCTCTCTAAACTTTAGAGAGTCTGCTACGTTAATAGTAACAGGAGCCACAGGCGGCGCCTGTGTGGACAAGTCCTGCGAACAAGAGGAGCAGGCACCCTTGCCAGGGCAGGTCTGACCCCGAAAGGAGAGAGACATGGACATCGTTGCCGAAGTCGCATCGCGCTACGAGCGTACCCGCGAGGAAGAATATTCCCTGCAGGAGTATCTCGAAATCTGCGGGAAGGACCCGACGGCCTATGCCACGGCGGCGGAGCGCATGCTCACTGCCATCGGCGAGCCGGAACTGCTCGATACCCGCCAGAATCCTCGCCTGTCGCGCATTTTCGCCAACAAGCTGATCCGCGTCTATCCCTCCTTCCGCGAGTTCTACGGCCTGGAGGAGGCGATCGACAACGTGGTGTCCTATTTCCGCCACGCCGCGCAGGGCCTGGAGGAGAAAAAACAGATCCTCTACCTGCTCGGCCCGGTCGGCGGCGGCAAGTCCTCGATCGCCGAGCGGCTCAAGCATCTCTTTGAAAAGGTGCCGTTCTACGCCCTGAAGGGGTCGCCGGTGAACGAAACCCCGCTCGGCCTGTTCTCACCCGACGAGGACGCGGCGATCCTGGAGGAGAAGTACGGCATCCCGCGCCGCTACCTCGCCGGCCTGCTCTCGCCCTGGGCGGTGAAGCGCCTGCACGAGTACAACGGCGACATCTCGAAGTTCCGGGTCGTGAAGCGCTACCCGTCGGTGCTGCGCCAGACCGCCATTTCGAAAACCGAGCCGGGCGACGAGAACAACCAGGACATCTCCTCGCTCACCGGCAAGATCGATATCCGCAAGCTGGAGGAGTATGCCCAGAACGACCCGGATGCCTACAGCTATTCCGGCGGCCTGTGCCTGGCCAACCGCGGCCTGCTCGAATTCGTCGAGATGTTCAAGGCGCCGATCAAGGTGCTGCACCCGCTGCTGACCGCCACGCAGGAAGGCAACTACAAGGGCACCGAGGGCTTCGGCGCGATACCGTTCGACGGCATCATCCTGGCGCACTCCAACGAGTCGGAGTGGCGCACCTTCAAGAACAACCGCAACAACGAGGCCTTCCTCGACCGCATCTACATCATCAAGGTGCCCTACTGCCTGCGCGTGTCGGAGGAAATCCGCATCTACGAGAAGCTGCTCGCGCATTCGGCGCTGTCGCAGGCGCCCTGCGCCCCCGGCACGCTGAAGATGATGTCGCAGTTCGCGGTGCTCTCGCGCCTGGTCGAGCCGGAGAACTCCAGCATGTATTCCAAAATGCTGGTCTATGACGGCGAAAACCTGAAGGACACCGATCCCAAGGCCAAGTCCTACCAGGAATACCGCGACTTCGCCGGGCCGGACGAGGGCATGACCGGCATTTCCACCCGCTGGGCCTTCAAGATCCTGTCGAAGGTGTTCAATTTCGACCACTCCGAGGTGGCGGCCAACCCGGTGCACCTGCTCTACACGCTCGAACAGCAGGTCGAGAAGGAACAGTTCCCGCCGGAGGTCGAGCAGAAATACCTGTCCTACCTGAAGGAGTACCTGTCGCCGAAATACGCCGAGTTCATCGGCAAGGAGATCCAGACCGCCTACCTGGAATCCTATTCCGAGTACGGCCAGAACATTTTCGACCGCTACGTCACCTACGCCGACTACTGGATCCAGGACCAGGAGTACCGCGATCCCGACACCGGCGAGATCTTCGACCGCCGCGCCCTGAACGAGGAGTTGGAGAAGATCGAGAAGCCGGCCGGCATCTCCAACCCGAAGGATTTCCGCAACGAGATCGTGAATTTCGTCCTGCGCGCGCGCGCCCACAACCAGGGCAAGAACCCGGCCTGGACCAGCTACGAGAAGATGCGCCAGGTGATCGAGAAGAAGATGTTCTCGAACACCGAGGAACTGCTGCCGGTGATCTCCTTCAACGCCAAGGCCTCGGCCGAGGACAACAAGAAGCACGAGGACTTCGTCAACCGCATGATGACCAAGGGCTATACGCAGAAGCAGGTGCGCCTGCTGTGCGAGTGGTACCTGCGCGTGCGGAAATCCTCCTGAGCGCGGCGCCGGAGAGATCGTGGCCTACCTGATCGACCGCCGCATCAACGGCCGCAACAAGTCGGCCGTCAATCGCGACCGCTTCATGCGCCGCTTCCGCGGCCGCATCAAGGAGGCGGTCGAGCGCGCCATCAAGCACCGTTCGATCAAGGAAATCGATTCGGGCGAAAAGGTGTCCATCCCGGCCAGGGACATCTCCGAACCGACCTTCCGCCCGGGCCGCGGCGGCGTCTGGGAGTCGGTCCATCCGGGCAACGAGGAATACCAGCGCGGCGACCGCATCCCGCGGCCGAAGGGCGGCGGCGGCACCGGCGGCGGGGAGGCTTCCAGCGAAGGCGAGGGCGAGGACGATTTCGTCTTCGAGCTGTCGCGCGAGGAGTTCCTCAACTATTTCTTCGAGGACCTGGCGCTGCCGAATCTGGTCAAGACCCAGCTCGCCAGCATCAAGGACTACAAGACCACCCGCGCCGGCTACACGGTGGACGGCACGCCGACCAACATCCATGTCGTGCGCTCGCTGCGCGGCGCCATCGGCCGGCGCATCGCGCTGGCCTCTCCGCTGGCGGCCGAACTGCACAAGCAGGAGGAGGAGTTGCACCGGCTGGAGGCGGCGCCGGTGCCGGACATGCTGCGCATCAACGAACTGCGCGAGCAGATCCATGCCCTGAAGAGCCGAATCTACCGCATCCCCTACCTCGACCCGTTCGACCTGCGCTACCGCAACCGCGTCCAGGTGCCGCAGCCTTCGGCCCGCGCCGTGATGTTCTGCCTGATGGACGTCTCCGGCTCGATGGACGAGAACAGGAAGGACATCGCCAAGCGCTTCTTCACCCTGCTCTACCTGTTCCTCACGCGCAACTACGACACCGTCGAGGTGGTGTTCATCCGCCATCACACCCAGGCCGAGGAAGTCGACGAGGAAACCTTCTTCAGGTCGCGCGAAACCGGCGGCACCGTGGTTTCCAGCGCGCTGGAACTGATGAATGAAATCATCGAGCGCCGCTATCCGGCCTCGGAATGGAACATCTACGGCGCGCAGGCTTCCGACGGCGACAACTGGCACGACGACTCGCCGCGCTGCCGGCACCTGCTCGCCGCCGAGATCATGCCCAGGCTGCAGTACTACGCCTACGTCGAGATCGCGGAGGCGGAGCCGCAGAACCTGTGGCGCGAGTACGAGTTCCTGGCCGAGCACTTCAAGCACCGCTTCGCCATCCAGCGCATCCGCCGGCTGGACGAGATCTATCCGGTATTCCGCGAGCTGTTCAGGAAGACCAATGCCTTCGCGTACTGAGCGCCTGCCGGCCGGGTCGGCGCCCCGTCCCGCCCCGGCCGAGGGCCGCAAGGGTGGCGCGCGCGCCTCGAAGAAGCTGCCGACCGGCTCGGAGTGGAGCTTCGACGCATTGGAGCGCTACGACAAGGCCATCGCCAGGGTCGCCGGGGAATTCGGCCTCGACACCTGGCCGGTGCAACTGGAGATCATCTCCTCCGAGCAGATGATGGACGCCTACGCCAGCGCCGGAATGCCCACCGGCTACCACCACTGGAGCTACGGCAAGCACTTCCTCGCCACCGAGAAGCGGTACAAGCGCGGCGAAATGGGACTTGCCTACGAGATCGTCATCAACTCCAACCCTTGCGTGGCCTACCTGATGGAGGAGAACACGCTGACCATGCAGGCGCTGGTGATCGCCCACGCCGCCTATGGCCACAACTCGTTCTTCAAGGGCAACCACCTGTTCCGCCAGTGGACCGACGCCGGCACCATCATCGACTACCTGGTCTTCGCCCGCGACTACCTGGCCGACTGCGAGCGCCGCCACGGCGTCGACGCCGTCGAGGACGTGCTCGATTCCTGCCATGCCCTGTCCAACGTCGGCATCGACCGCTACAAGCGGCCGCAGAAGCTTTCGCTCGCCCGGGAGCAGTCGCGCCAGCGCGAGCGCGAGGAATACCTGCAATCGCAGGTCAATGACCTGTGGCGCACCCTGCCCGCGCGAGAGGCCGCCCCGGAGCAGGCCGCCGAGGAGCGCTTCCCGCCCGAGCCGGAAGAGAACCTGCTCTACTTCATCGAGAAGTACGCGCCGATGATGGAGCCCTGGCAGCGCGAGGTGGTGCGCATCGTGCGCAAGATCGCCCAGTATTTCTACCCGCAGCGCCAGACCAAGGTGATGAACGAGGGCTGGGCCTGCTTCTGGCACTACACCCTGCTCAACGCCCTGTACGACCGCAAGCAGCTCTCCGACGGCTTCATGATCGAGTTCCTGCAGTCGCACACCAACGTCATCTACCAGCCGCCGGTGACGAAACCGCACTATTACGGCATCAACCCCTACGCGCTCGGCTACGGCATGATGAACGACCTGCGCCGCATCGCCGAAGCGCCCACCGACGAGGACCGCCAGTGGTTCCCCGACATAGCCGGCCGCGACTGGCGCGAAGCGCTCGATTTCGCCATGCGCAACTTCAAGGACGAGAGCTTCATCGCGCAGTACCTCTCGCCCCGGCTGATGCGCGAGATGCACCTGTTCTCGGTGGTCGACGACGAGAAGCAGTCGGACCTGCTCGTCAGCGCCATCCACAACGAGGACGGCTACCGCCACCTGCGCCAGGTCCTCTCAGATCAGCACAACGTCGCCAACATCGACCCCGACATCCAGGTCTGGTCGGTCAGGACCCGCGGCGACCGCAGCCTCACCCTGCGCCATTTCATGCACAACGACCGCCCGCTTGCCGACACCACTGACGAGATGCTCCGGCACGTCGCACGGCTGTGGGGCTTCGACGTCTTCCTGGAAAGCATCAACGCCTCCGGCGAAATCGTCAGCACCCACGCCTGCCGCTACGAGAAGCGGCACGAACGCTGAACGGCCCGTTCAAGCGCCGCCGAGTCGCTGATCCAGCAGTTCGACCCAATGCCGCACCGGCGTCGCCGTACCCGCCTCCAGGTGGGCTATGCAGCCGATGTTGGCGCTGGCGATGGCCTCCGGCGCGCCGGAGTGGAGCGCCGCCAGCTTGTTGTTGCGCAGCTTGAGGGAAATGTCCGGCTGCAGGATGGAATAGGTGCCGGCCGAGCCGCAGCAGAGATGGCCGTCCGGAACCGGCGTCAGATCGAAGCCGCAGGCGCGCAGGAGGTCCTCGACCGAACCGCGAATCTGCTGGCCGTGCTGCAGCGAACACGGCGAATGGAAGGCCAGTTTGGGGTTTCGGGTTTCGGGTTTCGAGTTGGCGAGCAGCGGCACGAGTCGATCCTTCTCTGCCGCAAGCACCTCGCTGATGTCGCGCGTCAGCAGCGTCACGCGCGCCGCCTTGTCGCGGTAATCCGGATCGTGCTCGAGCATGTGGGCGTAATCGCGCACCTGCGCACCGCAGCCGGAAGCGGTCATGACGATCGCCTCCGCACCCTGCTCGACATACGGCCACCAGGCGTCGATGTTGCGCCGCGCGTCCTCGCGCCCACCCTCCTGGTCATTGAGATGGAAGCGCAGCGCGCCGCAGCAGCCGGCAGCGGGCGCCTCGACGAGCGAAATGCCGATTCTGTCGAGCACGCGTGCCGTGGCGGCGTTGATGTCGGGCGCCAGCGCCGGCTGGACGCAGCCGGCCAGCGCCAGCATGCGGCGCGGATGGGTGCGTTGCGGCCGGATGCCGCCCGGCCGGCGTGCCGGCACCTTGGCGGCGAGCCCGGATGGCAGCAAGGGACGGAGGAATTGGCCCAGGCGCAGCGCAGGCGCAAACAGCCAAGGCCGCGGCAGGAATTCGCGCAGGACAAAGCGCAGGAAGCGCTGACGGGCGCTGCGCGGCACGCGCTTCTCGACAGCCTCGCGGCCGATATCCACCAGCCGTCCGTACTGCACACCCGAGGGGCAGGTGGTCTCGCAGGAACGGCAGGTCAGGCAGCGATCGAGATGCAACTGCGTCCTGGCGCTCACCTCGCCGCCTTCCAGCAGCTGCTT
>PNJM01000061.1 GCA_013821865.1 Rhodocyclaceae bacterium | reverse complement strand
GATTCGGGAAGGCCGGCAATGCGCCCGCGAGGTGGACGCGTTCCTCATGGGCAGTTCCGTCCTGCCGCGATGAAGGGAGTTGCGGGGGCGCAGCGACCCATGAACGTCGTCATCCTCGCCGCCGGGCAGGGCAAGCGCATGCGCTCCGACCTGCCCAAGGTGCTGCATCCCCTTGGAGGGCAGCCGCTGCTGGCGCATGTCCTGGATACCGCCCGTGAACTGGGTGCCGGCAGGATCTGCGTCGTCTACGGTCACGGCGGCGAAACGGTCCGTGCCGCCATTGGCGCCCCGGAGGTGTTCTGGGTGAGGCAGGAGCCGCAACTCGGCACGGGCCACGCCGTGCTGCAGGCGCTGCCGCATCTCGACCCCGCACAGCCCACGCTGGTTCTCTACGGCGACGTGCCCCTGATCGGCACCGCGACGCTCTCGCGCCTGGGCGAAGTCGCCGCCGCCGGGCTCGGCGTGCTCACGATCGAGATGGACGATCCCGCCGGCTACGGCCGCATCGTGCGCGAGGACGGAAAAATCCGGCGCATCGTCGAGGAGCGCGACGCGAACGACGGCGAGCGCACGATCACCGAGGTGAACACCGGCTTCGTGATGGCGCCGACGCAGGCGCTGGCGCGCTGGCTGCCCGGTCTCGGCAACAACAACGCCCAGGGCGAGTACTACCTCACCGATATTGTGGCGCTGGCCATCGGCGAGGGCATGCCGGTGGCGACGACGCAGCCGGACAAGCCATGGGAAGTGCTCGGCGTAAACAGCAAGGTGCAGTTGGCCGAGCTGGAGCGCATCCACCAGCGCAACAACGCGCTGCTGCTCATGGAACAGGGCGTCACGCTGGCCGACCCCGAGCGCATCGATGTGCGCGGCGAACTCGATTGCGGGCGCGACGTGAGCATCGACGTGAATTGCGTGTTCGAGGGCCGGGTTGTGCTGGGCGATCGCGTCGAGGTCGGTGCCCACTGCGTGCTGAAGAACACACGGGTCGGCGCCGGTGCGCGCATCGTGCCCTTCTCGCACATCGAGGAAGCCGAGATCGGCCCGAATTGCATCGTTGGGCCCTATGCCCGGCTGCGCCCCGGCGCGAAGCTTGGAGAGGAGGTGCACATCGGCAGCTTCGTCGAGGTGAAGAACAGCACGGTGGCCGACCGCTCCAAGGCCAACCATCTGGCCTATATCGGCGATGCCACCATCGGCAGGAACGTGAACATCGGTGCCGGCACCATCACCTGCAATTACGACGGCGCCAACAAGCACCGTACGGTGATCGAGGATGACGCCTTCATCGGCTCCGATACGCAGTTGGTGGCACCGGTCACCGTAGGCCGGGGCGCCACGCTGGGGGCGGGCACCACGCTGACCAGGGATGCGCCGCCGGGGCAGCTGACCGTCTCGCGCGCCAAGCAGGTGTCGGTGTCGAACTGGAAGCGTCCGGTGAAGAAGAAGTGAGGCGTGAGGAGTGGGGGGTGAGGAGAACACAACTTCGATGTCTCCAACCCCTCACTCCTAACCCCTTACTCCTCACGGTCAAATATGTGTGGCATCGTTGCCGCGGTCGCCGACCGCAACATCGTCCCCGTCCTGCTCGAAGGCCTGCGCAGGCTGGAGTATCGCGGCTACGACTCGGCCGGCCTGGCCGTGCACAACGGCGGCCTGTACCGGCTGCGCGCAGTCGGCCGCGTGGCGGAGCTCGCGACCCGTGCCGAGAGCCTCTCCGCCAGCACCGGCATCGCGCACACGCGCTGGGCCACCCACGGCGTGCCTTCCGAGCGCAACGCCCATCCGCATGTCTCGGCCGGTCTGGCGGTGGTGCATAACGGCATCATCGAGAATTTCGAGCAGATCAAGGCCCGCCTCGTCGGCCTTGGTTATGTCTTCGCCTCGGACACCGACACCGAGGCGATCGCCCACCTCATCGAACACAAGCTCAGGTCACGGGCCGACCTGCTCGCCGCCACGCGCGCTGCCTGCGCCGAATTGGTCGGTGCCTATGCGATCGCCGTGCTGTCCGAGCGCGAACCGGCGCGCCTCGTCGTTGCGCGCCATGGCGCGCCGCTGCTTCTGGGACTGGGCGAGGATGGCAACTACGCCGCCTCCGATGCGACGGCGCTGCTGCAGGTGACGCGCACCATGATCTATCTCGAGGACGGCGATATCGCCGAGATATCCCGCGGCGGCTTCCGCATCCTGCGCGCCGACGGCACGCCGGTCGAGCGGCCGCAGCACGTCAGTTCCCTTTCGGTCGATGCCGTCGAGCTGGGCCACTATCGCCACTACATGCAGAAGGAAATCTTCGAGCAGCCGCAGGCACTGGCCAATACCCTGGAGATGGTCGGTGCCGCGCATTCGGTCGCTCCACAGCTTTTCGGCGCCGGCGCGGCGGAGATGCTCGCGGATGTGAAAAGCGTCCTCATCCTTGCCTGCGGCACCAGCTTCCATGCCGGGCTTACCGCCCGCTACTGGATCGAGCAGCTCGCCGGTCTGCCCTGTGCCGTGGAAATCGCCAGCGAGTACCGTTACCGCGAGTCGGTGCCCAATCCGGAAGCGCTGGTCGTCGCCATTTCGCAATCCGGTGAAACGGCCGATACACTGGCGGCGATGAAGCATGCGCGCGTCCTCGGCCAGCCGCGCACGCTGGCGATCTGCAACGTGGCGGAGAGCGCCCTGGTGCGTGATGCGGCGCTCAAGTTCCTCACCCGCGCCGGCCCGGAGATCGGCGTTGCTTCCACCAAGGCCTTCACCACCCAGCTCGCCGCCCTGTTCCTGCTTGCCGTGACGCTGGCCAAGCTGCGCGGCCGCATCGACGCCCGCGAGGAAGCGGCGCATCTCGTCGCCATGCGCCATCTGCCGCTGGCGGTGGGTCGCGTGCTCGAACTGGAGCCCCAGATCGCGCGCTGGGCCCAGGCCTTCGCCATGAAGCAGCATGCGCTCTTCCTCGGCCGCGGCCTCCACTACCCGATCGCGCTTGAAGGCGCGCTCAAGCTGAAGGAAATCTCCTACATTCACGCCGAAGCCTATCCTGCGGGTGAGCTGAAGCACGGCCCGCTGGCGCTGGTGGACAAGGAAATGCCGGTGATCGCGGTCGCGCCCAACGATGCGCTGCTGGAGAAGCTCAAGTCCAACCTGCAGGAAGTGCGGGCCCGCGGCGGCGAGCTGTTCGTTTTCACCGACGCCGGCAGCGAGATACCGGAATCCGAAGGCGTGCATATCATCCGCATGCCCGAGCACTACGGCCTGCTCTCGCCTGTGCTGCACGTCGTGCCGCTGCAACTGCTCGCCTATCATGCCGCGCTGGTCAAGGGCACTGACGTAGACAAGCCGAGGAATCTTGCCAAGTCGGTGACTGTAGAGTAAATCCGATAAGCAAGGGGCAAACATGAACGACACGGTGACAGATCCGGTATGCGGCATGACGCTGCGACCGGAGGCCGCGGCAGCCACGGCGCAATACCGGGGGCGGACCTACCATTTCTGTTCCGCGCATTGCTGCGCCAAGTTCGAGAGCGATCCGGCGAAGTACGCGGGGGCCGCGCACAAGGACACGCACGCTGCTCCCCGCGCGCACCACCACGAACCCTCCCCTGCAACGGCAGTGCCGAAACCCGCGTCCGAGGCCGCCAAGGGAGCGGCAACGATCTACACTTGCCCGATGCACCCGGAAGTGCGCCAGGCGGGGCCCGGCACCTGCCCGAAATGCGGCATGTCATTGGAACCCGAACTGCCGGCCGCGCCGGCCGCCGTGGAATACACCTGCCCCATGCATCCGCAGATCGTTCGCAGCGAGCCGGGCAATTGCCCGATCTGCGGCATGGCGCTGGAGTCGCGCACACCGGCGGCGTCGGAGGAAAACGCGGAGCTTGCCGACATGTCGCGGCGCTTCCGGGTCGGCGCCGCGCTCGCGCTGCCGCTCTTCATCCTGGCCATGACCGCCGAGCTGGCGCCCGGGGGCGTCGCCAGGTTCATTGCTCCGCAGCCGCTGCAGTGGCTGGAGTTCGCCCTCGCCACGCCGGTGGTGCTGTGGGGCGGCTGGCCCTTCTTCGTGCGGGGGTGGCAGTCGGTGCTGAACCGCAGCCTGAACATGTTTTCCCTCATTGCCCTGGGCGTCGGCGTGGCCTGGGCTTACAGCACGGTCGGTTTGCTGCTGCCCGGATTGTTTCCGGCGAACATCCGCATGGCGGACGGCATGGTGCCCGTGTATTTCGAGGCCGCCGCGGTGATCACGGCGCTGGTGCTGCTGGGGCAGGTGATGGAGCTGCGGGCGCGCAGCCGCACCAGCGCCGCCATCAGGATGCTGCTCGGCCTGGCGCCCAAGACGGCGCGCATTGTGCGCGACGATGGCCGCGAGGAGGATATTCCGCTGGAAGCGGTACAACCCGGCGACGTGCTGCGGGTGCGCCCCGGGGAAAAAGTGCCGGTGGATGGCACCGTCACCGAGGGCGTCAGCGCGGTGGACGAGTCGATGGTGACGGGCGAGCCGATTCCGGCGGAGAAGCGCAGCGGCGACCGTCTCATCGGCGCCACGGTGAACGGCACCGGCAGCCTGCTGATGCGGGCGGAGCGGGTGGGCGCCGACACGCTGCTGGCGCAGATCGTGCATATGGTGTCCGAGGCCCAGCGCAGCCGTGCCCCGATCCAGCGCCTGGCCGACACGGTTTCCTCCTGGTTCGTGCCGGCGGTGGTGCTGATCGCGCTCGTCACGCTGGCGGTGTGGGGCCTGTGGGGGCCGGAGCCGCGGCTGGCGCACGCCGTGATCAATGCCGTCTCGGTGCTGATCATCGCCTGCCCCTGCGCCCTCGGCCTGGCCACTCCCATGTCGATCATGGTCGGCACGGGGCGCGGCGCCATGGCCGGCGTGCTGATCAAGAACGCCGAGGCGCTGGAGGTCATGGAGAAGGTGGACACGCTCGTCACCGACAAGACCGGCACGCTCACGGTGGGCAAGCCGAGGTTGACGGCCGTCGTGGCGTCCGGGGGGTTCTCCGAGGGCGAGATTCTTGCGCTGGGCGCCAGCCTGGAGCGCGCCAGCGAACATCCCCTGGCAGCGGCCATCGTCGCCGGCGCCGAGGAAAAGGGGCTGTCGCTTACAACGGTCGATTCTTTCGAATCGCACACGGGCAAGGGCGTGACGGGCCGCATCGGCGGCCGGTCGGTGGCGATCGGCAACCTCAAGCTGCTGGATGCCCTGAACGTGGCGCCAGGCAGCCTCGGCACGCAGGCCGAGGCGATGCGTGCCGAGGGGCAGACGGTGATGTTCGTCGCGCTGGACGGCCGGCCCGCGGGGCTGATCGGCGTGGCCGATCCGATCAAGGAGACGACCGCGGAAGCGATCCGGCAACTGCATGAAGAAGGCCTGCAGATCGTCATGCTCACCGGCGACAGCAAGGCGACGGCGGAGGTCGTGGCGCGCAAGCTGGGCATCGACCGGGTCATCGCCGAAGTGCTGCCGGAACAGAAGACCGAACTGGTGAAACAACTCCAGGCCGAAGGCCGCATCGTCGCCATGGCGGGCGACGGCATCAACGACGCGCCGGCCCTGGCGCAGGCCCAGGTGGGCGTGGCCATGGGCACGGGCACCGACGTGGCGATGGAAAGCGCCGGCGTGACGCTCGTCAAGGGCGACCTGCGCGGCATCGTGCGCGCCCGCCGCCTGAGCCGTGCCACGCTGGGCAACATCCGCCAGAACCTGTTCTTCGCCTTCATCTACAACGTGCTGGGCGTGCCGGTCGCGGCGGGCGTGCTCTATCCGATGTTCGGGCTGCTGCTCTCGCCGATTATCGCGGCGGCCGCGATGAGCTTCAGTTCGGTATCCGTGGTCACGAATGCGCTGCGGCTCAATCGTGTGAAGCTGTAGCGCCCGTCAGGACTCCCGGCAAAGGGGTCGTCGCACAAGGAAGCCATGACCGACGAGCAACCCAAGGCAGGCCGCCGTTTCGATCCGAAGGCGAAGTGGGTGTGGATCGGATTCGCCGTCGTGGCGGCATTTTTTCTGTGGACCGAGCACCGCGCCCATCTGCTGGGAGTGCTGCCCTACCTCGTGATCCTCGCCTGCCCGCTGATGCATTTCTTCATGCACGGCAAGCATGGCCATCACGGGCATGGCCGGCATGAACGCCAAGAGGAACAGGGAGGACGTCCGGGAGAAAAGCCGTGACCCAGGAAACTTCCGTCTACGGCCTGTGGCCGCTGGTGATCCTGAATTCGCTGATGTTCATCTTGTTCGCCTTCAGCTTCGCCAAGCCGCGCACCACGCGGGACTGGCGCTCTCTCGGCATGTACTCGGCTTTCATCGTTGCGCTGTTCGCCGAGATGTACGGCTTTCCGCTCACGCTCTACCTGCTCTCCGGCTGGCTCTCGCAGCGCTTCCCCGGCGTAGACTTCCTTTCCCACGATGCCGGCCACCTGCTGGAGGTGATGTTCGGCTGGCGCGCCAATCCCCATTTCGGCCCCTTCCATATCCTCAGCAATCTGCTCATCTTCGCCGGCTTCTGGCTGCTTCATTCGGCCTGGCAGGCGCTCTACCGCGCGCAGCGCGAACACCGGCTGGCCACCGACGGGCCCTATGCCCGCGTGCGCCATCCCCAGTACATCGCCTTCGTTCTCGTGATGTTCGGCTTTCTGCTGCAATGGCCGACGCTCATTACCCTGGTGCTGTTTCCCGTCATGGTGACCCTCTACGTGCGTCTGGCGCGGCGCGAGGAGAGGGATGCCTTGGCGGAGTTCGGCGACGACTACCGGCGCTACGCGGCCCGGGTGCCGGCTTTCATTCCGCAGCGTTGAGGAGCGTTTGGTTTACTGGCGTGCCGCAATTTGGAAGGAAAGGCTCCCCTGAGTCAGGCGGCATTTCCGACGCCCTGTTTAGCTCTTTTTTACGCTGCTTTTTGATTTCCTGGCAGGCTGTTTCGTTTGCTTCTCATCCGGTTTTTTGTAGTCGCCGATGATGCCTTTCACAGGACAGACTTTGAGTACAGGGCATTTCCGGCATCCGGCGACAATGGCGATGGGGCATAGGATCATCTCGGTTCTCCTTTGTTCGGTGGGGCGCGCTGGCGGCGGACTGGCCTTGCTGGGGACCGCCGTACTGGTGGGGATCAAGGGGATTGTAGGCTGGTGCAGGCGTGAGTCAATCGCCCGGCAGCGTCCTTGCCTGATAAATGGCATATGATTCTCTTGAGTGGTGTTGGCGGACATCCCGATCGAGCCGCGTCCACAAGCGGCCGGGCTTCTTAATAGGACAAGGGGGGCTTGGGTGGCGGGCACCTACGACATTTGGCTCGTTGGCCTCTCGATCGTCATTGCGATCATCGCTTCCTATGCCACCCTCGACCTGGCATCGAGGCTGACGGCGTCTCCGGATAGCGCCGCGGCGTACTGGCTGGTCGGCGGCTCGCTGTCCATGGGTATCGGCATATGGGCCATGCATTTTATCGGCATGCTGGCGTTCCGCCTCCCTATCCCGCTCGCCTACGACATTCCCATCACGCTGGGCTCGATGCTCCCCGCGGTGCTCGCGTCGGCGCTGGCGCTGTTCGTCATACGGCGGGGCAGCACGGGTTGGAGAGTCTTGCTGATGAGCTCCACCGCGATCGGGCTGGGCATCGTGGTCATGCATTACTCGGGCATGGCCGCCCTGAGGATGACGCCGCCCATACGCTATGATCCGGTCTTGTTCGCTGCTTCCGTTCTTGTGGCCATTGCCGCATCCCTGGCGGCGCTGCAGCTGGCGTTAAAGTTAAAGCTACGGCCGGCGGGATCGGTTGCGGCAGCAATGTGGCACAAGCTGGCCGGCGCCGTGGCGATGGGACTGGCGATCGCCGGCATGCACTATGCGGGCATGGCGGCGGCGCTGTTCGATCCGCAAAGCGTGTGCCTTGCGTCTCCCAGGGGACTCGACCCGCAAGGGCTGGCCGTCATCGTCGGCGGTGGCACGATCCTGATTTTCCTGTTCACCATCGCAACCTCCGCATTCGATGAGACGCTTCAGCTGCGCGCCACCGCGATGGCGAAGACCATGACGCAAGAGCTGCGGGGCAGCCGGGAACGCCTGGAACAAAGCGAACAGGCCTTGCGCGAGGCGCACCAGAAGCTGGAGATGATCATCCAGGGCTCTCCGCTGGCCATCTATACGAGGGACGTGCACGGCATCGTCACGGGCTGGAATCCGGCCGCCGAGAGGATGTTCGGCTGGCGCGCCGCCGAGATCCTGGGGCAGCCGCTGCTGACGGTGCCCGAGGAGAAACGGAATGAAACGGAAAGCCTGCGCCGGAGAGTGCTTAACGGCGAGAACTTCGTTCAGGCCGAAGTCAGGCGCCGGAAGCGCGACGGATCGCCCATCGATATCAGCACGACCCTGGGGCCGCTGCGTGACTCCACGGGGCAGATCAGCGGCTACCTGGCGATCGCGGCCGACATCACCGAGCGCAAGCGGGCGGAAGAGGAAATCCGCAGCCTCAACCAGGAGCTCGAGGCGCGCGTGGCGGAACGAACGCGGCAACTCGAGGCCGCCAACAACGAACTGGAATTCACGAACAAGGAGCTGGAGTCATTCTCCTATTCCGTCGCCCATGATCTGCGCTCGCCGCTCAGGGCCATCAACGGCTTCAGCGCGATATTGTCCGAGGAATATGCCGGCAAGGCGCTCGATGACACGGCCCAGGGCTATCTGCAGCGCGTCCGTACGGCAACCGACCGGATGGGGGAGCTGATCGACGATTTGCTGGATTTGACGCGCGTCAGCAGGGCCGAGGTGCGCCGGGATGAAGTCGACCTGAGCGCCGTGGCGCATGCGGTGGCATCAATTCTCAAGGGTGCCGACCCGCAACGCAATGTCGAAATCGTCATCGCGCCCGCGACGCCTGCCAGAGCGGATCCGGGCCTGATGCGCATTGCGCTGGAGAATCTTTTCGGCAATGCCTGGAAATTCACGTCGAAATCCGAAAATGCGCGGATCGAGTTCGGAGCGGCGGCAATGGCAGGCCGGCCGGTCTATTTCGTGCGGGACAACGGGGTCGGATTCGATCCGGTTTTCAGGGACAAGCTGTTCGGGCAGTTCCAGCGGCTGCACTCGGAACATGAATTCGAGGGAACAGGCATCGGGCTGGCCATCGTCGACCGCATTGTCAGGCGACATGCCGGAAAAATATGGGCCGAGGGCGCAGTGGGGCAGGGCGCCACGTTTTACTTCACGCTTTGAGAGCAGGCCTGGCGGGCGAGCCGCACGGCGCTCCGGGTTGTGCGCTGAATTCTGACAGGAGACATGCCTTGGGTTTCGAATACGTGTTTTTCGATTCGCCCGCTTCAAGCGGCCGAAGCGCCATGAGTTCGTCGCGGCGCTGCCCAAGAACGCCAACGGCAAAGTGCTCAAGGCCGAGTGTCAAGGCCGAGTTGCGCAAGCGCTGCTGACGGCGCAAGATAGGTCGTTCCGAAGTCGAATTTCGTGCCGTGACAGGCACTTGGCCGGACTGGTCAGGGTTGACGTTGACGTCAACGTAATGTAGATTTTCCAGTCCAATCCGGGAGGGACAGCGATGACCGACTTGAGCGTGAGCCAGAAACTTACGGTGTACAAGCCGAAGCACAAGGTCCGTTTCGTCACGGCGGCGTCGCTGTTCGACGGCCACGATGCGTCGATCAACATCATGCGGCGCATCCTCCAGTCCACCGGCACCGAGGTGATCCACCTCGGCCACAACCGTTCCGTCGAGGACATCGTCACCGCCGCGCTGCAGGAGGACGTGCAGGGCATCGCCATTTCGTCCTACCAGGGCGGCCACGTCGAGTTCTTCAAGTACATGGTCGACCTGCTGAAGAGCCGCGGCGGCGCCAGCATCAAGGTCTTCGGCGGCGGCGGCGGCGTGATCGTGCCGGCCGAGATCCGCGAGCTGCACGACTACGGCGTGGCCCGCATCTACTCGCCCGAGGATGGCCAGTTGATGGGCCTGCAGGGCATGATCAACGACATGGCCGCGCAGTGCGACGTCGATCCGGCGAAAGAAGCGCCGCAGGAACTGCAGGCCGTCGAGGCGGGCGACCGCCGCCAGCTGGCGCGCCTCATCACCGCGCTGGAAAACGACGCCGTCCCGGAAAAGCTGCGCCAGGATCTGATGGAGCGCGCCGCGAAGATCGTCGTGCCGGCGCTGGGCATCACCGGCACCGGCGGCTCGGGCAAGAGCTCGCTCACCGACGAGCTGATCCGCCGCTTCCGCCTCGACCAGAACGACTCGCTGAAGATCGCCGTCATCGCCGTCGATCCCTCGCGCAAGCGCACCGGCGGCGCGCTGCTGGGCGACCGCATCCGCATGAATGCGATCAACCACCCGCACATCTACATGCGCTCGCTGGCGACGCGCGACACCGGCAGCGAGATTTCCAAGGCCCTGCCGGAGGCGATCGCCGCCTGCAAGCTGGCCGGCTTCGATCTCATCATCGCCGAAACCTCGGGCATCGGCCAGGGCGACGCCGCCATCGTGCCGCACGTCGATGTCTCGCTCTATGTCATGACGCCGGAGTTCGGCGCGGCGAGCCAGCTCGAGAAGATCGACATGCTCGACTTCGCCGATTTCGTCGCCATCAACAAGTTCGACCGCAAGGGCGCCGAGGACGCGCTGCGCGACGTGCGCAAGCAATACCAGCGCAACCGCGAGCTGTTCAAGCACGCGCCGGACGAGATGCCGGTGTACGGCACCATCGCGGCGCGCTTCAACGACGAGGGTGTCACCGCGCTCTACCAGGGGCTGCTGCCCAGGCTGGCGAAGCAGGGCCTGAAAACCGCGCCGGGCAGGCTGCCGGCGGCGGCCTCCAAGCAATCGTCCGGCAAGAACGTCATCGTGCCGGCGACGCGCGCGCGTTATCTGGCCGAGATTGCCGAATCGCTGCGGGCCTACCACAAGCACGCCATCGAGCAGAGCCGCATTGCGCGCGAACGCCAGGCGCTGCGTGCCGCGAAGGCGATGCTCGAAGGCTGCGGCAAGAAGACGGACGACTTCGACGAGGTGATCTCGTGGAAGGACA
>PNJM01000060.1 GCA_013821865.1 Rhodocyclaceae bacterium | reverse complement strand
AGGGAAAGGTCGCCGCATCATGCGCCACCTGTGCGCCTTGCAAGCGCGCCACGGTCACCCATGGACGCAGGGCGGAAAACCCGGTGGAGGACTCCACATGGGTCACGAAACGGTCGAAAGCCCGCAGCGGCAACTCCAGAAAGCGGGCGAGCATGATTTTGCCGAGCAGGCCGGCATCAATTTTATTGTTGTGGTGCTGCAAGTGCGATTACGCCTACATGTGTGGTGGTCGGCACCCCGCGCGCCGCAGGCGCGCCTCAGCCAAGGAAGCTATCAACCAGGAAATGCGCCAGCCGGATCGTGCCGACGCCGAGCGCGATCAGTAGCACCTGCTGCGCCGTCGCCTTCAGTTCCGGCCGCTTGTGCAGGCCGGGGATGAGGTCGGCCACCGCCACGTAGATCATACTCGCCGCCGCCAGCGCCAGCAGCACCGGCACCGCGTCCTGCGCCGCGCTGAGCGTGAAGTAGGCCAGCAGTCCCCCGGCCAGGGTCGCCAGACTGGAAAGCAGGTTGAAGGCCAGCGCGCTGGCGCGCGAATAGCCCGAGTGCAGCAGGATGAGGAAATCGCCCACTTCCTGCGGGATTTCGTGCGCGATGATGGCCAGCGCGGTGACGATGCCGAGCCGGATGTCCTGCATGAAGGCCGCGGCGATCAGCACGCCGTCGACAAAGTTGTGGAAGGTGTCGCCGACCAGGATGAGCAGCCCGCTGCGGCCGTGATCCTCGGTATGCGTGTGCGCCTCGTGGCCCTCGCAATGATCGTCATGGCAGTGGCGCCACAGCACCAGCTTTTCCAGCACGAAGAAGCCGAGGATGCCGGCGAGAACGATCGCCGCCGCCGTACTCGCGTTCCCGTGCGCCTCGATGGCGTGCGGCAGCACTTCGAGGAAGGATGCTCCGAGCAGCGCGCCGATGGCATAGCTGATGAGCAGCTGCACCAGGCCGCGGTGCGCGCTGAGGGCAAAGGCCGCCGCGGCGAGCACGCTGAGCGCGCCGCCGGCCAATGCCGTCACGATGATCCAGGCGAGAACGGACATGAACTGAAGACCGGGAAGGAGCGCGGATTATATACGCTGATACGGTGCCTATTTCGGCGGCCGGTTCACCAGCCGGATGCCTGCCCCGACCAGCAGCATCGCCAGCACCAGCGGGGTCGGATCGACGATGCCCGGCTCGCCCAGTGCCATGGACGCCAGAGGCAGCGCAACGGCGAACGCGGCGACGACCCCGGCGAAGGCGCAGGCCAGGCCGACCCACTGCAGCAGGCGCAGCCGCTCGCCGGGAAGGAAAAGCAGGCCCCAGCTGGCACAGAGGACCACCATCACCAGCATGGCCGTGGCATCGAGATGGCTGCGCCCGGAGGAAGTCCCCGTGGGGCGGCGTTCGTTCATGGCCCCATCCAGACCAGGGACGCCATGCGCCCGGTAACGCGCTCGCGGCGGAACGAATAGAAGCGCTCCGCCTCGGTGAAGGTACACCAGCCGCCGCCGAAGACGCGCGCCACGCCGAGCGCATTCAGGCGCTGGCGCGCCAGCAGGTAGAGATCGGCCAGCCACTTGCCGTTATCCCTCGCCGCAAACGCCGCCGCGGCGTCGTCCGAGAGCGGGACGAAGGCTTCGCGCACTTCCGCGCCCACCTCGAAGGCCCGCGGGCCGATGGCCGGCCCCAGGAAGGCCAGCAATTTTTCCGGCGGCGCATTCATCGCCCGAACCGCGGCCTCGATCACGCCGGCGGCCAGCCCGCGCCAGCCGGCGTGCGCCGCGCCCACCACCGTGCCCGCTTCATCGCACAGCAGCACCGGCAGGCAGTCCGCCGTCAGCACCGCGCACACCACGCCCGGACGCCGAGAGAACGCAGCATCGGCCTCGATGCCTTCTGCGGACTGTTCGGCGCAAACGACCCTCACCCCATGCACCTGGCTCAGCCAGAGCGGTTCGGCGGGAAGATGCGCGCGCAACAGGCGCCGATTCTCCGCCACTGCCGCCGGATCGTCGTTCACATGAGCGGCAAGATTCATCGTCGCATGCGGCCCGCGGCTGACGCCGCCGGCGCGCGTCGTGATGAGGGCGCGCACGTTCGCCGGCGCCGGCCAGTCCGGCACGATCCAGCCACGCATCAGGCCTCCCGCTGGGCCGCCCCAAGGGAGACCTGCGCCCCCACGGGGGGCAGCGAACGAACGTGAGCGTGGGATCTCATCATCGCTCCTCCTCGCGCAGCGCTTCGAGCAATTGCGCGAAGTCGTCCGGCAGCGGCGCCTCCCATCCCATTTCCTCGCGGCGGGCCGGATGGAGCAGCGCCAGCCGCCAGGCATGCAGCGCCTGGCGCGGAAAACCGGCCAGCAGCGCGGCGCCGGGCCGGCGCGGGCCGTAGGCCGGGTCGCCCACCAGCGGATGGCCGATGTCGGCCATATGCACGCGGATCTGGTGCGTGCGGCCGGTTTCCAGGGCGCATTCCAGCAGCGTGGCATGGGCAAAGCGCTCCAGCACGTGATAATGCGTGCGCGCCATCCGCCCGCCGGGAACCACGGCCATCTTCGTGCGCTGCACCGGGTGGCGGCCGATCGGCGCGTCCACCGTGCCGTCGCGCGCCACGCGGCCATGCACCAGGGCCAGGTAGTGCCGCTTCACCGTGCGCGCCTGCAGCTGGCGCACGAGGTCGGTCTGCGCCTCCAGCGTCCTGGCAACGACGAGCAGGCCGCTGGTGTCCTTGTCCAGCCGATGCACAATGCCGGCGCGCGGGATGTGGGCGAGCTGCGGCGCATGATGCAGCAGTGCGTTGAGCATCGTCCCCTGCCAGTTGCCGCTGCCCGGGTGCACCACCAGCCCTGCCGGCTTGTTGATGACGAGGATGGCATCGTCCTCGTGCAGGATGTCGAGCGGAATCTCTTCGGCCTGTTGCGCGGTTTCCTCGCGTGGTGGCACTTGCGCGACGGTGACGCGCTCACCGCCCCATACCTTGCGCTTGGGATCGGCGGCGGCGCTTTCGATCAGCACCCGGCCTTCCCTGACCCATGCGGCGAGCCGGCTGCGCGAATGCTCCGGCAGCATGCGCGCCAGCGCCTGGTCGAGCCGCAGCCCGGCGCAGTCGGCGGGAACGCTGAGATCGAGCAGGCGGTCGGACGATGCGTTTGCGCTATAATCGGCGCGCTCTTTCTGCGGGGAATAATTCATGATGCGTAGTCTAGCGGTAATTGTCGCCTTGCTGCTCGCCGGCTGCGGCCTTCTGCCTGAAGTACATGACGAAACCGCCGGCTGGTCGGCGAACCGGCTCTACTCCGCGGCCAGGGAGGCCATGGGAGACGGCTCCTACGACAAGGCCGTCAAGTATTTCGAGACGCTCGAAGCGCGCTACCCCTACGGCCGCTACGCGCAGCAGGCGCAGATCGAGATCGCCTACGCCTACTACAAGGCCGGCGAGCCGGCCTCGGCCATCGCCGCCTGCGACCGTTTCATCAAGCTGCACCCCAACCACCCCAACGTCGACTACGTCTATTACCTGAAGGGGCTGGCGAACTTCAACGAGGATCAGGGCATGCTCGGCTACATCAGCATGCAGGACCTGACCGAGCGGGATCCGAAGGCGGCACGCGAGGCCTTCGAGGCCTTCAAGGAGATGGCCGGCAAATTCCCCGGCAGCAAGTATGCCGCCGACGCATCCGCGCGCATGAAGTACCTGGTGAACGCACTGGCCTCGCACGAGGTGCATGTGGCGCGTTACTACCTGAAGCGGGGCGCCTACGTCGCCGCCGCCAACCGCGCCCAGTTCACGGTGAAAACCTACGCCGATGCGCCGGCCAACGAGGAGGCGCTGTTCGTCCTCGTCAAATCCTACGACGCCCTCGGCATGAACGACCTGCGCGACGATGCCGAACGGGTCATGCGCAAGAACTTCCCCGACAGCGAATACTACAAGCGCGGGCTCGACAAGAAGGAGCCGTGGTGGAAGCTGTGGTAAGCGCCGCGGCTACTGCCCCCATTGGACCAGCTTGCGCTCGACGGTCTTGCGCGAGACGCCAAGGCGGCGCGCCGCCTCCGACTTGTTGCCGCCGCAGGTGGCAAGCACTTCCAGGATGTGGCTTTTTTCCACTTCATCCAGCGCGGCTGCCGAACCGCCCGGGCTTTCGGCCAGGCTTCCTTCCGGCAGCGCATCCGGCGGGAAATAGCCCAGGATGAGCGAGCGCTCGACCATGTTCCGCAACTCCCGCACATTGCCCGGCCATTCGTAAGCCTGCAGCCGCGCCAGCGTCCCGGCATCCAGGGGAACCGGCGGCACGCCCAGGTGGGAGGCAAGCTGCGCTGAAAAATGCCGTGCCAGGGGCACGATGTCCTCGCGCCGCTGGCGCAGCGGCGGAATGATGATGTTCACCACATCGAGCCGGTAGAAGAGATCCCGGCGGAACCGGCCCTGCTTCGCTTCTTCGGCCAGGTTGCGGTTGGTCGCGGCAACGATGCGGATGTCGACCGGAATCTCCCGCGTCGAGCCGACCGGGCGGATCATGCGGTCCTCCAGCACGCGCAGCAGTCTGGTCTGCATGAGCAGCGGCAACTCGGCGATCTCGTCGAGGAAAAGCGTGCCGCCCTGGGCGTAGTAGAACAGGCCATGGTGCGCCTCGCCGGCCCCGGTGAATGCGCCTTTCACGTGTCCGAACAGCTCGCTCTCGATCAGTTCGGCCGAGATCGCCGCGCAATTCACCGGCACGAAAGGCCGCTGGGCGCGCGGGCTCATGCTGTGCAGCGCGCGGGCCGCCACCTCCTTGCCGACGCCGGACTCGCCCAGCAGCAGCACCGTGCTGGGCATGGCGGCCACCCGCTTGATCAGCTGGCACAGGCGGTTCATCGCATCCGAGCAGCCGATCACGCCGTCGATGCCGCCTGAAAGCTCCGCCACCTCGCGCCGCAGGACGAAGTTCTCGCGCAGCAGCCGCGCCCGGTCGAAGCATTTGCGGATCGAGTTGAGAATCTGGTCGACGCGGAAGGGCTTGAGGATGAAATCCGAAGCGCCGGCGCGCAGCGCATGAATCGCCGTTTCGATGTCGGCGAATGCCGTGATGAGGATGACATCGCCCTGGAAGCCGCCTTCGCGCAGTTCGTCCAGCCATTCCACGCCGCTCTTCCCCGGCAGGGAGATGTCGAGGATGACAAGGTCGAAGTGGATGCGGCCATACAGCGCGCGGCCGTCCTCGGCGCTTGCCGCCGTCTCCACCAGGCCGCAGCGGCTCGCCAGCGTGCGCTGCAGGAAACTGCGCATGCCTTCCTCGTCGTCCACCACCAGCACCGAATACTGCCGCCAGGAACTGGCGGTCGCCGGGATGTTCGCCACAGGCGGATCAATGCGGTTGTTCATTTTTCGATGGCGATGAGCACGCTGCACGGCGCGTCCTCGATAAGGGAGGCACCCACCGAGCCCTTCCACCAGCGCGACATGAAGAAGGCGTGCCTGCGGTGCCCGACGACGATGAGATCGACGCCCAGATCTCCGGCCAGGCGGCAGATTTCGTCGACCGGCTCGCCCGTGATGAGATGCCCCTGCGCCTTGACGCCGCGCTCGGAGAGCAGCTTCAGCCCCTCGTCGAGGATGTCCTTGAAGCGCCGGTTTTCCTCGTCCTGCAGGGTCTCGGGGACGAAGCCTTCGGTGAGATACAGCCCCGCCATGAGCGGCGCAACGGCCAGAAGGTGGATTTCGGCGTGCAGCAAGTTGTTGATGTCGCAGCATTCGAGCAAGGCGGTGCGCCCGCTCTGGGAGCCGTCATAAGCCAGCAGGACCTTGCGGTACATGTCCCCTCCTCGATGTAATCGTTATCCGATGGATGTTAACGGATCGCCCGCGGCGGTTCAATCGTATAATTCGCCGACCTCAACGAAAAGGCTGCCGCAACGATCACATGAAGCCCGACATCAGCGCATCCGGCCTGACTCTCGGCGTCGTCGGCACCGGCGCCATGGGCCGCGGCATCGCCCAGATCGCCGCCCAGGCTGGCATCCGCGTCATGCTCCACGACCAGATGGCCGGCGCCGCCGGCGGGGCAAGGGGCTCCATCGCCGCCACGCTGGCCACGCTGGCCGGCAAGGGCAAAATCACTCGCGAGGCGGCGGATGCGGCCACCGCCCGGCTGGAAGTGACCGCCCGGCTGGATGAGCTCGCCTCCTGCCACGCGCTGATCGAGGCCATCGTCGAGAGCCTCGACGCCAAGCGGCAGCTGTTCAGGTCGCTGGAAGACATCGTCGGCGACGACTGCCTGCTCGCCACCAACACCTCCTCGCTTTCGGTTACGGCCATCGCCGCAGCCTGCCGGCGTCCGGAACGGGTGGCCGGCTTCCATTTCTTCAACCCGGTGCCGCTGATGAAGGTGGTCGAAGTCGTCGACGGCCTGCTCACCGAGTCATGGGCCGGCGAAGCGCTCGTCGCCCTGGCGAACCGCATGGGCCACACCCCGGTGCGCGCCAGGGACACGCCGGGCTTCATCGTCAATCACGCCGGCCGCGGCTTCGTCACCGAGGCGCTGCGCCTGCTCGGCGAGAACGTCGCCGACTTTTTCGAGATCGACCGCATCCTGCGCGACGCGGCCGGCTTCCGCATGGGGCCGTTCGAACTGCTCGACCTCACCGGCCTCGATGTTTCGCACCCGGTGATGGAGTCGATCTACAACCAGTACTACCAGGAGCCGCGCTACCGGCCCTCGCCGCTCGTGGCGCAGCGCCTTGCCGGCGGCGTGCTCGGGCGCAAGACCGGCCGCGGCTTCTACGCCTACCAGGGCAACCAGGCGCGGACCGAAGCCGTGGCCGCGCTGCCGGCCGCCCGCCCCGCCCGCGTCTGGGTGAGCGAGGCGCATCCCGAATTCGGCCAGGCGGCGAAGGCGCTGGCGAAGAAGCTCGGCGCCACGCCGGACGAGAGCGTGCGCCCGCAGCCCGACAGCCTGTGCGTGGTGACGCCGCTGGGCCGCGATGCAACGAGTTGCGCCGTGATCCAGGGCATCGACGCGCAAAACACCGTGGCGCTAGACATGCTCTTCCCCGCGAACAAGCGCCGCACCCTGATGACCACGCCGCTGACCACCGCCGCCATGCGCGATGCCGCGCACGGCCTGTTCGGCTCCGACGGCGTGCCGGTCTCGCTGATCCGCGACAGCGCCGGCCTGGTGGCGCAGCGTGTCGTGGCGCACATCGTGAACATCGGCTGCGACATCGCCCAGCAGGGCATCGCCACGCCCGCCGACATCGACCGCGCGGTCACGCTCGGCCTGGGCTATCCGAAGGGGCCGCTCGCCATGGGCGATGCAATCGGCCCGCGCACCGTGCTCGCCATCCTGGAAAACCTGCAGGACTTCTACGGCGATCCGCGCTACCGCCCCAGCCCCTGGCTGAAGCGGCGCGCCCTGCTCGGCGCATCCCTGCTGACGCCCGAATGATCGACTGGAGCACCATCGACACCGTCCTGCTCGACATGGACGGCACGCTGCTCGACCTGCATTTCGACAATCATTTCTGGCAGGAGCACGTGCCGATGCGCTATGCCGAGCGGCACGGCATTCCGCACGCCGAAGCCAGGACGCGCCTGGCCGAGGTCTACCATGCCAAGGCCGGCACGCTGGACTGGTACTGCGTGGATTTCTGGACGCGCACGCTGCAGCTCGACATCGCCCGGCTGAAGGAGGAGGTCGCCCACCTCATCGCCGTGCATCCCGACGTGCCGGAATTCCTGGCGGCGCTGCGCGAACAGGGCAAGCGAGCTCTGCTGGTCACCAATGCCCACCACAAGAGCCTGTCGCTGAAAATGGCGCGGACGGGACTGGCGGCGCATTTCGACAGTCTCATCACCTCGCACGAGGTGGGCCTGCCCAAGGAGGACACGGCATTCTGGGACGCACTCGCCGCATTGCATCCCTTCGACCCGGCGCGCACCCTGCTCATCGACGACAGCCTGCCGGTGCTGCGCTCGGCGCGCCAGGCCGGCATCGCCCGGCAGCTCGCCATCTACCGTCCCGATTCGCGCCAGCCGCAGAAGGACGTCGGGGAATTCGCCGCCATCCGGCGTTTCGCCGAGATCATGCCGCGGACTCCGCCTGCCGGACAGACGATTGAATTCCTGCTTTCCACCGTGCTATCGTCAAGCTTCATGTCTAAAGAAACCCGGGAGAACGCAATGCAAGGCCTCATGCAGAACATGCCGCTGATGATTTCCTCGCTCATCCGGCACGCCGACCAGAACCACGGCGACGCCGAGATCGTCTCGCGCGAAACGCACGGCGGCGTCCACCGTTACACCTACCGCGACGCCCATCGCCGCGCGCGCCGGCTGGCCCGCGCCCTGCTCGCGCTCGGCGTGAAGCCCTCGGACCGCATCGCCTCGCTGGCCTGGAACAACTACCGCCACTTCGAGCTGTACTACGGCGTTTCCGGCATGGGGGCGATCCTCAACACGGTCAACCCACGCCTGTTTCCCGAGCAGATCACCTACATCATCAACCACGCCGACGACGGCTACGTCTTCTTCGACATCACGTTCACGCAGCTTGTCGAGGCCGTGGCGCCGCACTGCAAGAGCGTGAAGGGCTTGGTGGCGCTGACCGACCGCGCCCACATGCCGCAGAGCAAGCTGCCCAACCTGCTCTGCTACGAGGAACTGATCAACTCGCATTCCGACGACTACGAATGGCCGGAATTCGACGAGAACACCGCTTCCTCGCTGTGCTACACCTCCGGCACGACGGGCAATCCGAAGGGTGCGCTCTATTCGCACCGCTCGACCATCCTGCATGCCTTCGGCGCCGCGCTGCCCGACGCGCTCAACCTCTCGGCGCGCGACACGGTGCTGCCGGTCGTGCCGCTCTTCCACGTCAACGCCTGGGGCCTGCCCTACAGCGCGGCGCTGACCGGCGCCAGGCTGGTCATGCCGGGGCCGAATCTCGACGGCGCCAGCCTGCATGAACTGTTCGAGCAGGAGAAGGTCACCCTCTCCGCCGGCGTGCCCACCGTCTGGCTCGGCCTGTTGCAGCACCTGCAGGGCAAGGGCCTCAAGCTGTCCACGGTAAAGCGCCTCGTCATCGGCGGCTCGGCCGCGCCGCCGGCCATGATCCGCAGCTTCGACGAGCAGTACGGCGTCACCGTGCTGCACGCCTGGGGCATGACCGAGATGAGTCCGCTCGGCACGGTGAACACCTTCAAGTCGAAGCATCTCGGCCTGTCGGCGGCCGAGAAGGACGCCATCCGCCTCAAGCAGGGCCGCGCCATCTACGGCGTCGAGATGAAGATCGTCGACGACGAGAACAAGCCCCTGCCGCACGACGGCAAGGCCTTCGGCGACCTCCTGGTGCGCGGCCCGTGGATCGTTTCCGGCTATTTCAAGGACGAAGGCGGCAGCCCGCTGCGAGCGGACGAACACGGTCATGGCTGGTTCCCTACCGGCGACGTGGCGACACTCGACCCGGACGGCTACATGCAGATCACCGACCGCTCGAAGGACGTCATCAAGTCCGGCGGCGAGTGGATCAGCTCGATCGACCTGGAGAATACCGCCGTCGCCCATCCGGCCGTGGCGGAGGCGGCGGTGATCGGCGTGGCCCATCCCAAGTGGGACGAGCGGCCGCTCCTGCTCATCGTCAAAAAGTCCGGCCAGGAGGTGACGCGCGAACAGCTGCTCGATTTCATGCGCGACAAGATCGCCAAATGGTGGCTGCCCGACGACGTGGTGTTCGTCGACAGCCTGCCGCACACCGCCACCGGCAAGCTGCTCAAGACCAAGCTGCGCGAGGAATTCCGCAACCACAAGCTGCCGACGGCATGAAAACCTATTCCTTCCATCATCCGCTGCGCGTGCGCTGGGCCGAGGTCGACCGCCAGGGCATCGTCTTCAACGGCCACTACCTCACCTACTTCGATGTCGGCATCACCGAATACTGGCGCGCCATCGGCCTGCCCTACCCGGATGGCGTCGCCGACGCCGGCAGCGACCTCTACGTGGTGAAGACGCTGATCAACTACCACGGCTCGGCCGAGTACGACGATGTCCTCGACATCGGCGTGCGCGTGGCGCGCATCGGCACCTCCAGCATGACCTTCGAGGTGGGCATCTCGCTCGATAACGAACTGCTGATCGAGGGCGAGGTGGTGTACGTCAATGCCGACCCGGAAACGCGCCTTTCCAAGCCTGTGCCGGACAAGCTGCGCCATGCCATCGAGCACTTCGAGAGCAAGGCAGCGGCCCACGCCTGAACCCCGCAGGTTTCGCCTGTCGAAACTCGCGGTTCCCGCCTTGATTCAACCTTTTTCCGATCCGGTCGTTATTGTTGGAGATACCAATGGAATCGTGTAAGCTCCAACCAAGCAAATGCTTTGTTCGGGCTACACGGGAGGGACTCCGGAAACATGATCTATACGCTGCACGAACTCCGGCACGCCGTCAGCACCCCGCTGCGGTTCTGGGCAGAAACCAGCCAACAGCTGTTCACCCACCCTTTCAGCCTTCTCGCCTACCTTCCCCACAGCAGTCGTGTCGCCGCCGGATCGGAACTCCTGGCGCGCGTGGTGCGGCGCTACGAGAAGCCCGAATTCGGCCTGACGCACACGCGCATCGACGGCGCGGACGTGGCCGTCACGGAAACCGTGGTGGTGGAAAAGCCTTTCTGCAACCTGCTGCACTTCCGGCGCGCCACCCAGCGGAATGACCCGAAGGTGCTGCTGGTGGCGCCTCTCTCCGGCCATTACGCGACGCTCTTGCGCGACACCGTGCGCGCCCTGCTGCCGGATCACGACGTCTACATCACCGACTGGATCGACGCCCGCCTCGTGCCCCTGGCGGATGGTTATTTCCACCTCGCCGACTACGTCGCCTACGTGCGGGATTTCATTCGCCGGCTCGCGCCCGACGTTCACGTGATTTCGGTCTGCCAGCCGACCGTGCCGGTGATGGCGGCGATTTCCCTCATGGCCGCCGCGGACGATCCGGCGCAGCCGCGCAGCATGA
>PNJM01000059.1 GCA_013821865.1 Rhodocyclaceae bacterium | reverse complement strand
CCCTACCTCATCAGGTTCAGCCGCCGTACCTGGCGCGTCATTCTGCACAACCTGGCCCTGTCGGCGGTCGTGATCGGGGCGCTGATCGTGGGCGCCGTGAGCGGCTATTTCACCCTGCCGGTCGCCGTGCTGGCGCACGAAATCAGCGAGTTCGTCGTCATCGCGAGCGGGCTGCGCATGCTGAGGAGTTGAAACGTGGCTGAGTTCGACAAGCGGCTGGCGCGGGCGCAGGAAAACAAAACCTGAGATAATCCTCGGCCATGCCCCGCCGTTTCTGTTTCCGCTTCCGTTCGCTCCTGGCGATGCTGCTGGCCTTCTGCCTGCTCAGCGCATCGCTGTGGAGCTATGGCGCGGAGGCGGCGGCGGATGCCCTCTCCGACGAGCTTGCCCTGACCACCGCGGGTACCGGCATGCCCGATCATGGACCTGCCGACAAGGCATGCAACCACGGCTGCCACGCCCAGACCCATCTGACGGGTCTGGATAGCGGGCCGGTGTCGCTGCCGGTTCCGGAGGCGACGGAAACCCGCTGGGCGGCAAGCCCGGCCGTCATCCCATCGCATCCCCGCGAAGGCACTTTCCGCCCTCCCCGCACTCCCTTTCAAGCCTGATTCATCGCATATCCGGTCGCGGACGGCGCTTATCCGCCGCCCGCCGCATCAACGCTTGAAAGGTTTTTTCCATGTCACTCTCCAACCCGGCCGGGGCGGGCGCGTCGCTGCGCACCCTCGGCATCCTGGCGGGGCTATTTCTCGTGTTCGGGGGTGCCGAAGCCGCCGGTCCCCTGACCCTTGACGAGGCCCGGCGCCTCGCCGAGGCCGCCAATCCGACCCTTCGCGCCGCCCAGGCCGGCCTCGCGGCCGCCGAGGGCCAGGTGCGGGACACCCGGGGCATCCTGTGGAACAACCCGCAGCTTGCAACCGACCTGGCGAGGCGGCGCGCTACGCAGATCGGCCTGGCTGACCAGACGCTGCGCGAGCGCAGCATCGGCCTGGCCCAGACCTTCGAGTTGGCCGGCCAGCAGGGGCACCGGCGGGACGCGGCGCAGAAGGAACTGGCGGCGACCCGCGAGGGCATCGAGGAGACCCGGCGCCAGGTCCGCGCCGAGGTCGAGCGACGCTTCATCCGGGTGCTGTCCCTGCAGCGACGGACCGAGACGGAGCGGGCGGCGCTGCGGCTGATCGAGGAAGCCGCGGCGGCGGTCGGCAAGCGCGTGGCCGCCGGCGAGGACACCCGGCTGGACGGCAATCTCGCCGCGGTGGAGGCGGAGCGCGGGCGCAATCAGCTGACCCTGCTCAACGAGCAGCTGATCCAGGCGCGGGCGGAGCTGGCCGCAGCCCTGCAGCTCCCGCCGGACAGCCTGCCCGAGGCGGTCGGAGACTTGGCCGCCGGCCCGCCGCCCTACACCCTGGACGAACTGCTCGCCAGCGCGGCCGGCCGGCCACTGCTGCGCACGCTGGAGCTGCGCGAGCAGGCCGGGCGAAGCCGGCTCGAACTCGAGCGCGCCTCCGCCTATCCGGACCTCACCGTGGGGCTGTCCACGGCGCGCGAAGCCGAGCCGGACGTCAGGTATCGGCTCACGACGCTGAGCATCTCGCTGCCGCTCCCCCTCTTCCGGCGCAACGCCACGGGGATCGGCAGGGCCGGCACGGAACTTACCCAGGCACAGATCGAGCGGCAGACCGCCGTGCGCGACACGCGCGCCCAGGTGCTCGCGCTGTGGCAGCGCCTCGCCAGCCAGCGCGCCCGCGTGCAACGGCTCGGCGAGTCGGTGCTGCCCAGCCTGGAGGAGAACCAGCGCCTGGCCGCCATCGCCTACCGGGCGGGAGAGATCGGCCTGCTCCAGCTCCTGCTGGTGAACCGCCAGGCGCTGGACGCCCGGCGCGACATGCTGGACGTCGTCGGCGATTTCGCCCTGACGCGCGTCGAGCTGGAACAGGCGGCGGGCTGGAGTGGGGAAAAAGGAGGGGCGAAATGAAGCGTTCCGCCCGTTCGTCGCCCCTACACCCCATCGAGAAACCACGCATCGAAAGATCATTCATGAAGAACGCATTCCCATTGCAGCGGGCCGGACTGCTCGCCCTTGGCTTGTCGGCCCTGATCCTCGCCGGCTGCGGCCAAAGCGAGCAGCCGCAAGCCTCCGCCTACAAGAGCGCTGCCGCCGACAAGTCCGAAGACAAACGCGCCGCCGGGACCGAGAAACCCGGTGAACACAAGGACGAGGCCGGGCAGCTGAAGCTCGACGCCGAGGAGGTCCAAACCGCCGGCATCAAGACCGAAGAACTCAGGGAGCAGGAAGTCAGCGAGCAGCTGACGCTGACCGCCACCATCCGCCCCAACCAGGATCGCATCACCCATGTCGCACCGCGGGTGCCGGGGCGCATCGTCAAGGTCCACGCCAACCTGGGCGATGCCGTGAAGGCCGGCCAGACGCTCGCCGTGCTCGACAGCCTCGAAGTGGGCGAGGCGCACTCGGTCTGGCTCCAGGCCAGGACGGCGCACGCATTGGCCAAGGCCGACTTCGAGCGCGCCGAGAAACTCCACGGCGACCAGATCATCGCCCAGAAGGACCACCTGCGCGCCCACGCCGAATTCGAGAAGTCGAAGGCCGCGCTCGCCGCCGCCGCGGACCGGCTGCGCATGCTGGGAGTGAACTCGGCGCCGTCCGCAGACGGCAAGGCAGTCTCGACCTTCCCGCTGTCGACCCCGCTCGCCGGAACGGTGATCGAGAAGCACGCCATCCTCGGCGAGCTGGCGCAGCCGGACAAGCCGCTCTTCACGGTGGCCGATCTCTCGAAGCTGTGGATCGAGGCCAACCTGTTCGAGAAGGATCTGAGCCGCGTCAAGCTCGGGGCAGATGCCGTGGTGACGGTCGCCGCCTATCCCGATGCCGCCTTCGAGGGCAAGCTCACTTACATCGCAGCCGTGGTCGACAAGGAGACGCGCACCGTGCAGGCGCGGGTGGAGGTCGCCAATCCCGACGGGCGGCTCAAGTCCGAGATGTTCGCCAGCGCCACGATTCCCACCAGCGGCAAGGGCAAGGGGCTGCTCCTGCCGGAAGAGGCGGTGGTGCTGATGCAGGGCCAGCCCACGGTCTTCATCGAGGAGCATGGCGGCTTCGAGCCGCGCGTCGTCGATCTGGGCGACAAGCTGCGCGGACGGGTCGTGGTCAAGGCCGGGCTGAAGGCGGGCGAACGGGTGGTGATCGCGGGAACCTATGCGCTCAAGGCGCGCCTGCTCAAGTCGCAGATCGGCGACGCACACTAAGAGGGCCGCTGTCATGCTGAATTCAATTGTCGAAGTATCGCTGCGCTACAAGGTGCTGGTGCTGGTGGGATTCCTGCTCGTCGTGGTGTTCGGCGTGCAGGCGTTCCGCGCGGTGCCGGTGGATGCCTTCCCCGATGTCACGCCGGTGCAGGTCAACGTATACACCGAATCGCCTGGGCTCGCCGCCGAGGACGTGGAGAAGCTGCTCACCTTCCCGGTGGAAACCGCGATGGCGGGGCTGCCGGGGGTGGAGGGAATCCGCTCCGTCTCGCTGTTTGGATTGTCCTATGTCAGCGTCTATTTCAAGGACGACGTGGATATCTACTTCGCCCGCCGGCTCGCCGGGGAGAAGCTGCTGGAGGCGAGGGAACGCATCCCCGAGGGTTACGGCGCACCGACGCTGGGGCCGAACAGCTCCGGACTCGGGCAGGTGTTCTGGTATACGGTGGACTCGGCCGACAAGAAACTTTCGACCATGGACCTGCGCACACTGCAGGACTGGAGCGTGCGCCTGCTCTTGCGCACCGCGCCGGGGGTGGACGATGTGACTTCCTGGGGCGGCGACGAGAAGCAGTTTCAAGTGCTGATCCAACCGCAGAAGCTGATCAAGTACGGCCTCACCTTCAAGAGCGTGATGGAAGCCCTCGAAGCCAACAACCGCCAGGTGGGTGGCCAGTACGTGAACCTGGGCCAGGAACAGTACCTGGTGCGCGGACTGGGATTGGTCACCGGGACGCGCGACATCGGCAACGTGGTGATCACGCAGCGCGAGGGGGCGCCCGTCTATGTGCGAGATGTGGCCGAAGTGAAGGAAGCCCCGAGTTTGCGCTTTGGTGCCGTGACCAAGGACGGCCAGGAAGTGGCCCTGGGTCTGGCGCTGGCGCGCATCAACGAGAACGCCAAGAACGTGGTTGACGCGGTGAAAACGAAGCTCAAGGTGGCCCAGCAGGCGTTGCCCAAGGGGGTGTCGATCAACCCGGCGTACGACCGCACGGAATTGGTGGAGAAGGCGCTCAAGACCGCGGAGAGTGCGTTGCTGGAAGGCTCGATCCTGGTGGCGGTCATCCTGTTTCTGTTTCTCGGCGAAATCCGTTCCGCCATCGTCGTGGTCGTCACCCTGCCGCTCGCCATGCTGATCGCCTTCATCCTGATGCGCTACGTGGGCATGTCGGCCAACCTGATGTCGCTCGCCGGGCTCGCGATCGGCATCGGCATGATGGTGGACGGCGCGGTGGTGATGGTGGAGAACAGCTTCCGGCTGCTCTCCCATCAGGCGGGCAAGAGCGTGAACCGCACCCGCGTCATCCTGGAGGCGGCGCGCGAGGTGATCAACCCCATCGCCTTCGCCATTCTCATCATCATCGTGGTGTTCCTGCCGCTGTTCTCGCTCACCGGGCTGGAGGGCAAGCTCTTCAAGCCGATGGCGCTCACCATCACCTTCGCCATGGTCGGATCGCTCATCCTGACCCTTACCCTGGTGCCGGTGCTCTCGGCGCTCATTCTGAAGGCCAAAGAGGAGAAGGACACCTTCCTGGTGCGCTGGGTCAAGAGCCTCTATCTGCCCCTGCTCGACCGGGCGCTCGAGAACAAGAAGAAGGTGATCGTCGCGGCGGTGGCATTGCTCGTCGCGGCGCTCGCCGTCTTTCCCTTCCTCGGCAAGGAGTTCATGCCGACGCTGCAGGAGGGCGCGATCATGTTCCGGGTGACCGGCATCCCGTCCACGTCGCTGGAGGAGTCGGTGCGCGTGTCCCAGCGCATCGATGCGGTGCTCAAGAAGGAGTTCCCGCAGACCCAGTCCGTGCTGGCAATGATCGGCCGCGCCGAAAAGGGCGAGACCGCCGACGTGAATTACATGGAGGTACTGGTCGGCGTCAAACCGGAGCAGGAGTGGCCGAAGCAGATCAGCATGCCCGAACTTCCCGGGCAGATGCAGGAAGTCCTGGAAAAGGCCATTCCTACGGTAGTGTTTGCCGCCACCCAGCCGATCCAGATGCGCGTCGAGGAACTCATCTCCGGCGTGCGCGCCACCCTCGCCCTGAAAGTCTACGGTGAAGACCTGGCAACACTCGACAGGCTCGCCGGCGAGATGAAGGCCGTGCTCGACAAGGTGCCTGGAGCAGCCGACCTTTCGCTGGAGGCGAACAAGGGCAAGCCGCAGATTGTGATCAAGGTCAATCGCGACGAGGCGGCCCGCTACGGCATCAACGCCGACGAGATTCTGGAAGTGGTGCAGGCCGGCATCGGCGGCAAGACCGTCTCGACGGTAATCGACGGGGTGAAGCGCTTCGACCTCCAGGTGCGTCTGGACGCTGCCTTCCGCGACAGCCGGCAGGCCATCAGCGGCATTCCCATCCGCACCCAGTCCGGGGCGCTGGTACCGCTTTCGCGGGTGGCCACGGTGGAGACGGACGAGGGTTATTCGTTCGTGCGGCGCGAACAGCTTCAGCGCTACGCAGTGATTCAGATGGACGTGAAGGGCCGCGACGTGGACGGCTTCGTCAAGGAGGCGGAAGCGCAGATCAGGCAACAGGTGCAGTTGCCCGAAGGCTACAGGATCGAGTGGGGCGGCGCCTTCGAGAACCAGCAGCGGGCCATGGCGCGGCTCGCCCTCATCGTGCCGCTCACCATCGGGCTCATCTTCCTTCTGCTCTACACCGCTTTCAATTCCCTCACCCACGCCGCGCTGATCATCGCCAACGTGCCCTTCGCCATCATCGGCGGGGTTTTCGGTCTCGCCATAACCGGGCAGTACGTGTCGGTGCCTTCCGCCATCGGCTTCATCGCCGTGTTCGGCGTGGCGATGCTGAACGGCATCGTGCTGGTGTCGTTCCTCAACGACCAGCGCCGGCAGGGCCTGTCGATCCGCGAGGCGGTGCGCCGGGGCGCGAGCCTGCGCCTGCGGCCGGTGCTGATGACCGCCTCGGTGGCCATCCTCGGGCTGATCCCCATGCTGCTCTCCCATGGGGTGGGCGCGGAGACGCAGCGGCCGCTGGCGACGGTAGTGGTGGGCGGGCTGTTCACGTCCACGGCGCTGACGCTGCTCCTGCTGCCGCTCATGTACGAATGGGTGGAAACCCGGCGCGAGCGCAAGCGCCCGGCGACCCGAACCGAAGGAGGACCAACGTGAAAGAGATCAAGGCATTTATCCGTCAACACCGCATCGCCGACGTGCTGCAGGCATTGGGGGACCCGGGGCTGTGCGACCTGGGTGCCGCCGGCGCCGGCTGCCACAACATTACCGTATCCCAGGTGCAGCGCCCGCTCGCGGGCGCGGACCCGGCGCAGCAGCACTACTCCATGGACCTCGCCGAGCCGGTCGTCGCCGAATACAAGCTGGAGCTGGTGTGCGCGGATGACGTGGCCGACGCGCTGGTCGACGCTATCGCCAAGGCGGCGCACACGGGCCAGCCCGAGGCAGGATGGATATTCGTGAGCGAGGTTCAGCGCGCGGTCGAGATTCGCTGAGACCTGTCATGAAGAGAAAGCGTAGCCCTCGACCGCCTTCAAGCGACAACGGCACGGGCCACCCCATCGGGAAAGAGGCCCTGAACGCGGTCCAACGGGGAGACGTCGAGGGAGTGCGCAAGCTTCTCAAGGAAGGTGGCGCCGTGGATTGGCAGGACGAGCACGGCTATAGCCTGCTTTTCCACGCGGTATTCAGGAGGTATTTCGATATCGTCGAGGAACTGCTCATACGAGGCGCGAATATCGATCTTGCGGATCGGCATGGTTGGACACCCCTGTTCTGGGCGGCCTTCAACGGCCACGCAGAGATCGTCGCCTTTCTCCTGGCGCACGGTGCAAACGCGAACGTGGCTACCCACGAAGGAGATTGGCCATTGTTCCTGGCAGCCTACAAGGGATATGCCGAAGTCGTCCGGCTGCTGCTCGCTGGCGGGGCGCGCTGGGATACGGTAGGCCCGGAAGGCCGCAATGCGCTGTGGGCTGCCAGGGCAAGAGGCCATGCGGATATCGTGAAGCTGCTTGAAGCATACTCTTCGCCGGAGCCGCCAGCGGCGGGCACCCATTAGACTCCACTCCGAGACGCCCATGGCCAAGGACAAACTTATGCTGTACCTCGCACTCGTCCTGCCCGATATCCCGGACGAGCAGGATGCGCGTGTCGAGCGGATGATACCCGGCTGTCGCCATTTCAATGGGCGTGCAGGATTGCACGAAATGGGGTTGCACGAACAGGGATTGCGTGCCAACCCTGTAGCTATTACACTGTTGCCGTGATGAAACGCCTTTTCTTCGTCCTCTTGATGCTGATCCTGCCGCTCCAGGCTGTCTGGGCGGCGGCGGGCGTCTATTGCCAGCACGAGCAAGGGCAGGCTGCATCGCACTTCGGCCACCACGGTCACCAGCACAAGGCGTCGCCGGATAAGCACGAGCAGGGAAATCCGGGCGGGAAAGCCGATTCGGACTGCGGCTACCACCACGCGTCCGACTCCAAGACGGTTCTGGCCTCGGTCGATGCTGTGGTGGCCGATACATCGATGCAGTTTTCATACTTTCATCTCCCGCGGTACTCCCACCGCGCGCCCGACAAACCCGAACGCCCCAAATGGCCTGCCGCCGCTTGACGCGGCGGGACGGGCTTTGTTGGCGCCTCTAGCATTTACCGATTTAGCGCCCTCGTCTCGCCGAATTCCTCCCCCAACCATTGGAGAATTCGATGAGCCGAAGACGACTCGTTTTGCCGCTCGGGCTGGCGGCATCAGTATTGATTTCCGGCCCTCTCTCGGCTCAAAGCGCCGAAGACCCGGCGCCCTACGCAGATACCCGCTCGCAGCCGCCTGCCGTCGAGCCGGTGGGCCCGCTGACACTCGAAGCGGCGCTCGCGCTCGCGCTGCAGGCGAGTCCCGACCTTGCCGTCGCACGCCGGGAAGTGGACGCCGTGGCGGCGACCCGGCGGCAGGCCCAGCTGTTCCCCAACCCCGAGGTTTCGCTCGATACCGAGGACACCGGCAACCGTAAAGGCATCCGCCAGATGACGCTGCAGCTCGGCCAGACCTTCCTGCTCGGGGGCAAGCGCGGCGCCCGCATCGAGGCGGCGGAGCGCGCGCGCGACGTCGCCGAGGCGGAACTCACCACCCTGAGGTCGGCCGTGCGGGCAGCCGTGATGCAGGCCTTCTACGAACTGCTGGCCGCGCAGGAGCGCCAGCGGCTGGCCCGGGACTCACTGGACTTGGCGCGCCGGGCGCTGGAGGTCGCCGCGCGGCGGGTAACGGCGGGCAAGGTGTCGCCCGTCGAGGAAACCCGGGCGCGCGTGGCGCTGGCGGCGGCGCAGGTGGAACTCACCCAAGCCGCGGCCGAGCTCGCCAATACCCGCAAGCGCCTGTCCGCCACTTGGGGCAATCCCGCCCCGCGCTTCACGCAGGCGAGCGGCCAGCTCGACGCGCCGCCGCCACTACCGGCACTCGACGAACTCCTGGCGCGGCTGGACGCCGCTCCGGAAACGCTGCGGGCACGCCGGGAGATCGAGCGGCGCGACGCCGTCGCCCGCCTGGAACGCACCCGTCGCATCCCTGACGTGACCATCAGCGCGGGCGTCCAGAGAAAGGAGGAATTGCGCGACAACGTGGCCGTGGTCGGAGTGTCGATTCCCATCCCGGTGTTCGACCGCAACCAGGGGAATGTGCTGGAGGCGCTGCGGCGCGCCGACAAGGCCCGCGACGAGCAGACGGCCGTGGGCGTGCGCCTGCGCTCGGAACTGGCCCAGGCGTACGAGCGGCTCGATGCCGCGCGCCGCGAGGTCGATTACATCCGCCAAGACATCCTGCCCGGCGCACAGAGCGTGCTCGATGCCGCCACCAAGGGGTTCGAGCTGGGCAAGTTCACCTTCCTCGACGTGCTGGACGCCCAGCGCACCCTGTTCCAGGGGCGCGGCCAGTACGTCCGGGCGCTCGCCGACGTTCAGCGCGCGGCGGCGAACATCGAGGCCATCCTCGGCCCGCAGGCGCAAGCCACTGTCTCTCCAACGAATTCGCAATAAGGACCGACCATGAAGAAGATCCACACGCTGGCGATCGCGGGCATCGCCGCCGCGACCGTCATACTCGCCGGACTCATATTGAGCTCCGGCGACAGCAAACCCACGGGCGATACGCCGCAGGCCGGACACGCGGACCAGGAACGTCATGACGAGCGCGCGCCGGCGAAAGGGCCGCACGGCGGCCAACTGTTCGTCGAGGGTGATTTCCGGCTGGAGCTCCTGCTCGCCGAGGAAGCGGGCGAGGCGCGCTTCCGCGTCTGGCTGTTCGAAAAGGACAAGCCCTTGCCACCCGCCGCGGCGAAGGTGTCCGTCGCCCTGTCCCGGCCCACGGGCGACAAGGAGGAGATCGCTTTCGCGCCGGAGAAGGATTCCCTGAACAGTGCGCTCACCATCGCCGAGCCGCACGTATTCGACGCCACGGTCACCGCGCAGGCCGGCGCGACGATGCATCGCTTCAGCTTCGTCAAGGAGGAAGGCAAGGTGGAGCTCGCCGACGAGCAGATCCGCGCGGCGGGCATCACGCTCAAGAGCGCCGCGCCGGCCCGCATCCAAACCACATTCCAGCTTCCGGGCGAGATCCGCTTCAACCAGGACCGCACCGCCCACGTCGTGCCCAGAGTGGCCGGCGTGGTCCAGTCCGTGTCCGCCGATCTGGGCCAGCAAGTGAAGAAAGGCCAGGTGCTGGCCGTCATCGCCAGCACCAGCTTGTCCGAACAGCGCAGCGAATTGCTTGCCGCCGAGAAGCGCCTGGCGCTGGCCAAAACGACTTACGAGCGCGA
This sequence comes from Rhodocyclaceae bacterium, assembly GCA_013821865.1. GTDB lineage: Bacteria > Pseudomonadota > Gammaproteobacteria > Burkholderiales > Rhodocyclaceae > Desulfobacillus. The sequence continues at coordinate 966 of PNJM01000059.1, read as the reverse complement.
GAAGCAGTTGTGGGAGCAGAAAATCTCCGCCCACCAGGACTTCCTGCAGGCCAGCCAAGTGCTGCAGGAAGCCGAGATCGCGCTGCAGAACGCGCGCCAGAAACTCGTCGCCCTCGGGGCGCCGGGCAGCGCCGGCCAGGGCGCCCTCAACCGCTACGAAATCCGCGCCCCCTTCGGCGGCATGGTGGTGGAGAAACACCTCGCCCTGGGCGAGTCCGTGAAGGAGGACGCCAGTATCTTCACGCTATCCGACCTGTCGTCGGTATGGGCCGAGATGGTGGTGCCGGCGAAGGATCTCGACACGGTGCGGGTCGGAGCGCAAGCCACCATCCGGGCCGCTTCGTTCGAATCGCAGACGACCGGCCGGGTGTCCTATGTGGGATCGCTGCTCGGCGAGCAGACGCGCACCGCGACGGCGCGGGTTACCCTGCCCAATCCGGGCGGGGCCTGGCGGCCCGGCCTGTTCGTCACCGTTGAGCTGGTGGCGGGCGAGGTGGAAGCCCCGGTGGCCGTAGACGCCGAGGCGATCCAGACCCTCGGCGACAAGCCGGCCGTTTTCGTGCGCGTGCCGGGCGGCTTCGTCGCCCAGCCGGTGGAGACCGGCCGCTCCGACGGCAAGCTGGTCGAGGTGATCAAGGGCCTCAAGGCAGGCGCCGACTATGCAGCGGCCGGCAGCTTCATCGTCAAGGCCGAGCTCGGCAAGGGCAGCGCCGAGCACGAGCACTGAGCCGTCGGAAAGGAGAAACACCATGTTCGAACGCATCCTGCGCATTGCCATCGAGCACCGCTGGTTCGTCCTCGTGGGCGTCCTGGCCATGGCCGCCCTGGGTATCTTCAACTACCAGAAGCTGCCGATCGACGCGGTCCCCGATATCACCAACGTCCAGGTGCAGATCAACAGCACCGCGCCCGGCTACTCGCCGCTAGAGACGGAGCAGCGCGTCACCTTCCCCATCGAGACGGTGA
>PNJM01000058.1 GCA_013821865.1 Rhodocyclaceae bacterium | reverse complement strand
AAGGCGACGACCTGCTCGCGCAGATCCTTCAACTCCGCCTCGACGCCGCTCCTGAAGACCTGCTCCCCGAACTCGGCCGGATCCTGCTTCCACGCGGGTTTTGCGTCCTGCTTCCACGCGGGTTCTGCGTCCTGTTTCGGCCGAGACACGCGGGAGAGCCGGATGATGATGATGCCGGCGTAGATGCCGACCAGGGCGGCCATGCCGATCACCGCCTCGCGCCAGCCGAATGTTTCGAAGAATTCCATGGTTGGCCTTGCCTCTTGCCTCATTCGGCGCTCTTGGCAAGCGCCTGGTCGATGTCCCAGAGGATATCGTCGATCGTTTCCAGCCCCACCGAGAGGCGGACCATGTCGGGCGAGACGCCGGCCTTGAGCTGCTGTTCCTCACTCAGCTGGCGGTGCGTGGTCGAGGCCGGATGGATCACCAGCGATTTCGCATCTCCCACATTGGCGAGGTGGGAGAGGAACTGCACGGATTCGATGAACTTCTCGCCGGCCTTGCGTCCGCCCTTGATGCCGAAGGTGAAGATCGAGCCGGCGCCTTGCGGCAGGTACTTCTGCGCCAGGCCATGATAGGGGCTGGACGGCAGTCCGGGGTAGCTCACCCACTCGACGCGCGGATGCGCCGCCAGGAATTCCGCCACGGCGACGGCGTTCCCGACATGGCGCTCCATGCGCAGGTGCAGCGTCTCCAGCCCCTGCAGCAGCAGCCAGGCATTCATCGGCGAGAGCGCCGGCCCGAGCGTGCGCAGCGTTTCCATGCGGCAGCGCATGGTGAAGCCGAAGTCGCCGAAGGTCTCGAAGAAACGCACGCCGTGGTAGCCCTGCGAGGGCTCGGTCATGCCGGGGAAGTTGCCGTTGCCCCAGGGGAACCTGCCCGACTCGACGATGAGGCCGCCCATGGTGGTGCCGTGGCCGCCGATGAACTTGGTGGCGGAATGCACGACGATGTCGGCGCCGTGCTCGATGGGCCGGCACAGGTACGGCGAGGCGAAGGTGTTGTCGATCACCAGCGGGATGCCGGCCTCGCGCGCGATCCTCGCCACGACGGCGATGTCGAGCACGTTGCCGCGCGGGTTGCCGATAGTCTCGGCGTAGAGGCACCTGGTCTTCGGCGTGATGGCGCGGCGGAAGTTTTCCGGATCGTCGGGATCGACGAAGGTCGTTTCGATGCCGAGCTTGCGGAAATTGAAATCGAGCTGCGAGAAGGTGCCGCCGTAAAGCGTGCTGGCGGAGACGATGTGGTCACCGGCTTCGCACAGCGTCAGCAGAGCCACCATCTGCGCCGACTGGCCGCTCGCGGCGGCGAGCGCGGCGCGGCCGCCTTCCAGCGCCGCCACGCGTTCCTCCAGCACGGCGACCGTCGGGTTGGAAATGCGCGAATAGACGTTGCCGAAAGTCTGCAGGTTGAACAGGCTGGCGGCGTGGTCGGCCGAATCGAAGACGAAGGAGGTGGTCTGGTAGATGGGCACCGCCCGCGCGCCGGTGGCGGGATCGGGCTGGCTGCCCGCGTGCAGGCACAATGTTCCGAAGCCGAATTTCCTGTCGGGCATGGCGTCGCGGCGCGTGAGTATTGCCGCGTATTATGCCAGCAGCGCAGGGATTTTGAGCCGGCTATGCCGTGAAGAATCCTTGCAGGAGGAGGCAAGGGGGCGTACGGGCGCCTGCGCGGCGCCCGTGCCGGGAGGCTTGGCTTACTTCGAGAAAACCGACCTGGCCCTGGCTACGGCCAGGTCCGCGCTGACCAGTTCCGGCCGCCTGGCTTCGTCGGGAGCGGCCGACACGGGGGCGGCAACAACCTGCTCGGAGGCAAGCGAGCGCACATCGCCGGAGAGCTCGCCGCCCTCCTCGATGACGATCTTGCCGTAGCGGATCTTGCCGGAGACGCGCCCGGTCGAGTGAATCACGAGCCGCTTGCGCGCGGTCAGATCGCCGTCGAAGCGGCCCTGGATCTCGGCGACATCGATAACCACATTCCCCGAGAACGAGCCTTGCGCGGCGATCTGGATCGCCTGGCTGTCCACCACTGCCTCGACCCGCCCCTCGACGACGAGGGTGCCGCAGTCGGCGATCTCCGCGCCCTTGAGCTTGACGCCGGGGCCGACGGTCAGCTTGCTGCCCTGGAAATCCTCGGACTTGTCCGCTGCTTTGGCCGGTGTCGCCACCGCTGGCGGCGCCGGCTCGGCCCTGGCCGGCGCCGGGGCGGGCTCGGCGGGCTTCCTGACTCCGGGAGTGGCGGGCTTCTGGGCGGTTTGCGGATCATTCTGTTTGCCGAAGAGATGCATCTTGTCGAGCATAGTGACTCCTTGATTGAATGGCACAGCACATCCTTGCAGCGACGCCGGAAAATGTTTCCGGCGCCTGCCATCACCTATGCAAGCGGCGTGCCTGGCGGGACTTCCTCCAATGGATCAGCCGCATGGGGCCGCGACCCGCGAAAGAACTCCCTGAAAACTGTCGTCTCCCGCCGACGCAAACAGCGCCGTTTGGCACTAAGCCTTGCCGGACACGGACTTGGCTTGTCGTTGCGAAACGACCCTGGCACGGAGCAACTGCATCGGCGCCCGCGTTGCGCTATCCTTCCCCCTGCGGGCACACCTCGGCAGCAGACCAATAACAACCGCCCGCGCCGGGCGCCGGCCTGCGCCCGGGATGGAGGGGACATCATGCGCACCTACAAGAGCGACGCCGTCATCATCGGTGGCGGCCTGGCGGGGATCGCCGCGGCGCTGGAGCTGCTCGACGCCGGCAAGAGCGTGACCATCCTCGACCGCGACGGCGAGGAGAATCTCGGCGGCCTGGCCAGGGAGAGCTTCGGCGGCATTTTCATCGTCGGCAGCGGCGAGCAGCGGCGCGCCGGCATCAAGGATTCCCCGCAGCTGGCCTTCTCGGACTGGTGCTCCTTCGCCGAGTTCGGCCCCGACGACCACTGGCCGCGGCGCTGGGCCGAGGCCTACACGCACCGCTGCAATCCTGACGTCTACCAGTGGCTCAAGGCGCGCGGCATCGGCTTCTTCCCCGTGCCGCACTGGGTCGAGCGCGGCCAGTTCACGCCGGGCAACTCGGTGCCGCGCTTCCACATCGTCTGGGGCACCGGCCGCGAACTCGCCGTGCAACTCATCGCGCGCCTGCGCGGCCACGCCAACGCGGGCAAACTCACCGTTCATTTCAACCACCGGGTCGACGGCCTGTGCACGCTGATGGGCGACATCAGCGGCTGCAGCGGCGCAATGGAGCCGGACGGTGAGCCCTTCGAGGCGTTCGGCGACTGCCTGGTGGTGGCCGCCGGCGGCATCAACGGCAACATCGAGCGGGTGCGCCGGCACTGGCATGCCGACTGGCGCACGCCGCCGGAAACAATCCTCAACGGCTCGCACCGCTACGCCGACGGCCGCCTGCACGATGCCGTGCAGGCGATGGGCGGCAACATCACGCATCTGGACAAGATGTGGGACTACGCCGCCGGCGTGCACCACTGGAGGCCGCGCAAGCCCGGCCACGGCCTGTCCCTGGTGCCGCCGCGCTCGGCGCTGTGGCTGAACTGGGAAGGCCGCCGCATCGGCCCGCAGCCGCTGGTGACGGGCTTCGACACGCGCGAGCTGGTGACACGCATCTGCGCCGAGGAGCGGCAGTATTCCTGGCAGCTGCTCAACCGCAAGATCGCGCTGAAGGAGCTGGCCGTCTCCGGCGCCGAATTCAACCCGTCCATCCGCGACAAGAAGAAGCTGGCCTTCCTGCGCGACCTGCTCTTCGGCAACCGCTGGCTGGTGGATCAGATGCTGGGGAACTGCGAGGACTTCGTCGTCGCCGGCTCGCTGCCCGACCTGGTGGAAAAAATGAATGCCCTGCAGGGCGACGACGCGGTGCGGCTGGATGCCGTGAGCGAGGCGATCAACCGCTACGATGCGCAGATCGAGCGCGGCGAGACCTTCCACAACGACGAGCAGCTGCGGCGCATCGCCTACGTGCGGCAATGGAAGGGGGATCGCATCCGCACCTGCAAGTTCCAGAAGATCCTCGACACCAACGCGCTGCCGCTCATCGCCATCCGCGAGTTCATCGTCAGCCGCAAGAGCCTGGGCGGCATCCAGACCGACCTGGAAAGCCGCGTGCTCGACCCGGCCGGCCGGCCGATCCCGCGCCTGTATGCGGCGGGCGAAGCGACCGGTTTCGGCGGCGGCGGCAGCCACGGCCTGCGCGCGCTGGAAGGCACCTTCCTCGGCTGCTGCATTCTGACCGGCCGGGCGGCGGGGCAATCGATCGCCGGCAAGGCAAGCACATAGGAGAAAAGTCATGAAGAAGACCGGAGCCTGGCTCGCCGTATACGCCCTGGAACAGCTCGGCGTGCGCTACACCTTCGGCATCCCCGGCGTGCACAACACCGAGTTCTACGACGAGCTGAACAACTCGGAAAAGATCACGCCCATCCTGGTGACGCACGAGGGCGGCGCCGCCTTCATGGCCGATGCGGTGAGCCGCGTCTCCGACACCGTCGGCACGCTGGCCATCGTGCCGGCGGCGGGCCTTACCCATGCCTCGAGCGGCATCGGCGAGGCCTTCCTCGCCGGGGTGCCGATGCTGGTAATCACCGGCGGCATCCGCACGGATCTCGACAAGCGCTACCAGCTGCACGAGATCGACCAGCACGCCTACATGCGCCCGCTGACCAAGGCGACCTTCCGCCTCAAGCGCCATGCGGACATCGTGCCCACCTTCTTCGAGGCGTACCGCATCGCCACCTCGGGCGAGCCGGGGCCGGTGTACATCGAGCTGCCGGTGAACCTGCAGCTCTTCCCCGAGGAAGTCGGCGAGCTGCCCGTCTTCACGCCTGCGCCGCCGGCCCCCGCGCCGGCTGCGAACGACATCGCCCTTGCCGCCGACCTGCTGCTGGCGGCAAAGCGGCCCGGCCTCTTCGTCGGCTGGGGTGCGTGCGACGCCACCGCGCAAGCCGTGGCGCTGGCCGACTTCCTGCAGGCGCCCGCCGCGACCACGCTGCAAGGGCTCTCGGCATTTCCGGCCAGACATGCGCTGCATGCCGGCTTCAGCTTCGGCGCCACTGCGGTACCGGCGGCGAAGAACGCCTTCAAGGCCTGCGACTGCCTGCTCGCCGTAGGCACGCGCTTCGGCGAACTCGCCACCGGCAGCTTCGGCGTCACGGTGCCGGAGAACCTGATCCACGTCGACATCAACCCGGCGGTATTCAACCAGAACTACCCGGCGAAGCTGGCCATCGAGGGCGATGCGCGCGTGGTGCTGGAAGCCCTGCTGGCCGAACTGCGCTCGCGCACGCAGCCGCGTCCCGCAAATGCCGCGCTGCATGAAGCGATCCGCCGCGACAAGCAGGCCTACCGCGACGAGTGGTTCGCCCACGACAGCGGCGACCGCGTCAACCCGGCGCGCTTCTTCGAGGCCCTGCGCCGGCAGATGCCCGACGATGCCATCGCCTCGGTGGACGACGGCAACCACACCTATCTCACCGCCGAGCTGTTTCCGGTGCACCAGTCGCGCTGCCTGATCGTGCCGACGGACTTCAACTGCATGGGCTACGCCGTGCCGGCAGCGATCGGCGCGAAGATCGCGCGGCCGGAACGCGAGGTGTTCGCCATCGTCGGCGACGGCGCCTTCATGATGACCTGCATGGAGATCGTCACCGCCGCCATGCAGGGGCTGGGCGTGGTGTTCTATGTCTTTCACGACGGCGAGCTGTCGCAGATCGCCCAGGCGCAGGAAATCCCCTATAACCGCAAGCCCTGCTCCATCCTCGGCGCGCTCGATATCGAAGGCGTGGCCGCCGCCACAGGTGCCGCCTGCGTGATGATGGACAGCAACGAAGACATAGAGGCCTCCATCGCCGAGGCGCGGCGCATCGCGGCAACCGGCCGGCCGGTGATCGTGGATGTGAACATCGATTATTCGAAGCGCACCGCCTTCACCCGGGGCGCGGTGAAGACCAACTTCAAGCGCTTTCCGCTGGCGCTGCGGCTGCGCATGGTGGGGCGGGCGCTGGTGCGGAAGGTAACCGGGTAGTGTCCCGGCCCGGGGAGATCAGCGTGCGCCGCCGGCATAGTAGGCGATCAGGGCCCGGATCTCGAGGTCGCTGAAGGGGTTGTGGTAGGCGGTGCTTGCGTTTCCCCGCACGCCATTCAGCAGGCGGGCCGCAAACTCCTCCTGCGGCATGGTCCGCATCTGGCCGGCCAGGTTGAATGCGGGGAGGAAGACATCCGGCCGGGACTTTCCCCGATCGTCGGCAGCCGGCGTATCGTGGCAGCCGGCGCAGGCTTGGCGGTGAATCGACTCTCCCAGACGCAGGCGCTCTGCTGTCGGCGTCGCCGGCAGTATGCGGCCCAGGTCGAGCGGGTGGCGCCGGCGCAGTTCGCCCAGTCCCTTGTCGAGCGCTTTCCAGTCGCCGCGCGTGAAAGCCGCGCGCAACCCCGGCACCCGTTCGGCGCCGCCGCCGCCGGCCTGGCGCAGCAATAGCGGCAGCGACGAAAAAGCTCCCGCCAGCCGCGCGCGAACCCCGGCCAGCTGCCTCGCCGGCTCGCTCCCCGCCGCAAGCCGGCGCGCATCGCCGGCCATGACGACCAGTTCCGCGCCGAGCCGCCGCTGATGTTCGTCCTGCGCAAGCGCCGTGGCGGCCAGCACGGCCGCCACGGCGAAGAACAGGATGCGACGTTTCCGCGCGCTTATTGGAGCTTGACCTTCTGCTCGACGGAGCCGCCCTTGAGCATGGTCCATTCCGTCATCGAGCCGTCGTAGAGCTTCGCCTTCTTGTTGCCCATCAGTTCGCTGGAGACGAACCAGCCGACGGACGCCCAGTGGCCGGTGTTGCAGAAGTTGATCTGCTCGCCGCTGGTCGGCACCGCCGCGACCTTGTAGAGCTGCTCGAGCTGGGCGCGCTTGCGGAATTCGCCCATGCCGTTGACGGTCATCCATGTATTCGGCAGGTTTTTCGCGCCCTCGATGGTGCCGCTTTCGGTGGCCTTCGGGTGCCGGTTGATGCCGGCAAACTGGTCTTCGGGCCGGTTGTCGACCAGGAGCACGCCGGCAGCCTTGGCCTTCTTGACGTCGTCCATGGTGACGATCATTTCCTTGCGGACATCCACCTTGAAACTCTTCGCCTCCGGCTTGGCGCCTCCGGCCTGCAGCGGATTCTTCTTGTCCCTGGTGTAGGCCGCCATGCCGCCGTCGAGGAGGGAAACCTTGTCGTGGCCCAGCACCTTGAAGGTCCAGTAGACGCGGGTGCCGATGCCCATGTCGGTCGACGACATGCCCGGCGGCACCAGTACGACGTGGGTCTGGTTGTCGATGCCGAGCTTGCCGATCATGTCGGCAAGCGCGTCGAATTTGGCCGGCAGCATGTCGGGCACCTTGTCGGCGCGTTCCTCGCGCCAGCCGTCCTTGCCGTAGTTGCTGTTGACCGCACCCGGGATGTGGCCGCGCAGATAGTCGGTGGCCGGCTGGAAGTCGATGAATACGACTCCCGGCTTGCCGGTGTTCGCTTTGGCCCATTCAACGTCGACCAGCGGCTCGACGGCGGCGAATGCCTGCAAGGATGTGAAAAGCAGGACGAGTGCGCCGCCGAGCAAGGCGTGGAGCTTTGTTGCCATTCGCTTTTTCATGAGTATCCTCCTTGGTGCGTCATGTGGTTATAACCCGATCGGAAGCCAGGACCGCCTCAACCACCCGATCCCAGTCCTCCTCCCCCATCTCCGGCCGCGAGATGTCGATGCGCTCGACGGCGTCGCCGGACGACAGCCCCGCAAGCGCATCGAATATCGTATCCGCGTCCGGGAACAGCCCGGTGTGCAACTGCAAAATCCGCATGCTCATTCTCAGAGGCTGACCACTATATCGGCGGCGCGCAGCGCTTTCGCGAAGGCGCCGGCGTCGAGGTATGGCAGATCCTCCGCCATGGCCGCCACCGTGGTGCGCGGCGCGATGTCCGACAGTTCCAGCAATTCCGCCATGGCGGCGTTCTCCTCGTTCTCCGCCACCGGCCGGCCCATGAAGACGAGGCCGACCGCATGGCCGAAAATGGTCAGGCCGGCGGCGACGCGCATGGCCTCGGTGTGGTCGCGCCTCGCCAGAACGAGAATCTCCTTCCTCCTGCTCTCCGTCCTCATGATTTCAAAGGCTGACCACGCGCGCCGATTCGCCCATCAGCGCGCTGTTGATGGTCTGGCTGCCGAGTTCCACCGGGCACGGCGCATCGGCGCAAAAGCGGTGCCAGGATTCCTCGCACACCACCGCCCGGGATGCCCCGGCCAGCGCCGCCGACAGGGCCGCGTCGCGCAGGCCCGCCACTCCATCATGGGTGAAGAAGCAGCCGAAGCTGCGCCCCGCCCGGCCGCAGGCGCGGGCCAGGGGCGGCAGCAATCGCGCGCCCGCCGCCGTAGTGACATGGAACAGGATTTCCATCAGGCAGCGCTCCCGCGGCCCATTGCGCGCCCCAGCACGAATGCCGCCGCCAGCGCCGCGAGGATGGCGGCGGCCGCGGCGATCCACGGTCCGGCCGGCGACTCTTCGCCGCGAGGCGAACTTTCCGCCGGCAAAGCGCCCGGGACGGGCGCCCGGTCGGGGTAGGCCACGCTGTCCGCCGGCAAGGCGCCGTTGGCGGCCCACTCGGCCCAGCCCTCGACATAGACGCGCGCCGGCGTGTCGTGGCCGGCCCGCAGCAGGGTGAAGTAGGCGATGCCCTCGACGGCGTCATGGCCGTACGCCACGGGCGAGCCCGCCGGCAGCGACGTGCCGGACGCCTTCTCCGCGGCACGCAGTTGCGCCGCGGGCAGGCTGACGGCGCCGGGCAGATGCCCGCCGCGCGCGGCGCGTACCGTCTCGCCCCAGTATTCTTCCGCGTTCCGGCCGTCCAGCAGGAGAGGCGCCGGCTGCATGCCGCGCAACTCGCGCCCGAGAACGACCAGGGTGTCACGCATGGGCGCCTCGAACACGACTTCGCGGGTAAAGCTGCGCGCAACCCCCGGAGCGGCCGGAAGCCCTCCGGCCAGTTCGCGCGTCGCAGGCGCCGTCAGGATCAGCACCCGCGCCTGTCCGGCCAGGTGGAGCAGGCCGGCGACGAAATCGCGTTCGAGCGGATCCTGTCCGATCACCAGCACGGTTTCGTTGCCGCGCAATCCGGCGGTGCCGAGCAGCCAGAGAATGTCGCGGAAGCCGGCCAGCCGACGGTGCGGACCGAGGAATTCCGCGGCGGCAAGGCAGCGCGCGCCGGCGAAGCTTCTTTGGGTACAGGCATCGAGCGGCCGGGCGTCGATCACCACGGCGCCGGCATCGAGCGCCGGCCGCGACGCCCGGACATAGGCAAAGTCGCCGGCCGCGCGCAGCGGGGACGCAAGCGCCAGCAGGAGCAGGCCGGCCGCAGCGATGATCTGCCGGGAATGCATGCTCAACAGCCGCCGAAACGCTTCGCCGCCGGAACGGCACCGCCCGCGGCGCCGGCCGGCGCCGGCGGGTTCTCGATGTAGTAACCCACCAGCTCGACAACCGAAACCTTGCCGAATCCGCTGCCGAGGTCGATGTCCGGCAGGGTTTCGGCCGACGCCGGCCGCTTCGCCGCCTCGAGGGCGTCTCGCGGCATCGCGGCAAACGAAAAACCCGCGGCGCACACGGCGAGGCTGGCCGCCAGCGCGCCTAGGCAGTAAAACCAGCTTCCACGGTCCATGTTTTCTCCGCGTCAGAGCGAATCGCTGGTCAGGGCGAGATAGAACACGCCAAAAGCGACCACAAACATCGCCAACTGCATCGTCGTCTCGAAATCGAGCGTCATTGCCGTTCTCCCCGATAGTGGCGCACGAGCCGCTCCACCGGAACGCCTTCGCCCGTCCTGGGATCGATCACCGGCGGCGTGAAGTGCGGAATGCCGTCCCGCGTCACGAGCATGCTCTGCGGCGGCCTGGCATAGACGTAGGCGAGGCCGGCCACGCAGGCAACCGCCGATACCAGTACGAACAGCCGCATCAACCAGCGCGCGATCATGTACCGTCTCCGTCAGTCCTTGCGGATGAAGACCCGCCAGCAGTTGGCGGCCTTCATTGTTTCGAGATGCGTCGCACCCAGCTCGTCGCACATCGGCGGCAGGGCCTCGACCGAGGAGGGGTTGTCGACCATCACCTCGACGACTTCGCCCATGCCCAGCTCACCCAGCGTCTTCTTCGTCATCAGCTGCGGGCGCGGGCAGGAATCCCCCAGGCAATCCACGCGGCGCGCGATCCGGTAGGTGGCGCCGTCGCCGAGCGTCACCTCGCCGGCCGCCGCGCCCGCCTCTTCCTTGCTTTTCTTCGATCCGAACAAACCCATTGTGCCGGCTCCCCCTGTTTTCCACTCACTCCGACGCGGCATGCGCCGCCGTTCCGGCCCCTTCCTGCGTCGTCATGGCCTTCGCCTTGTGTATGGTCGCCTCCGCCTCGTGCTTCGTCTGCTGGGCCCGTTCCTTGCGCCGGAGGGCCCGGTAGATCATGAACAGCACCAGCGTCTGCGCCAGCCCGAAGAAGATCGCCGGGATGCCCAGCTTCTCCTGCAGCGTGAGCGCGTTGGCCGCGCCGAGCTGCAGCGCGGGCAGGTTGGGCTCGCCCGTCATGCTCGCGGGGGCCGGCGGCCAGTAGTTCCACGACCAGATCAGCGAGAACAGGAACATCCCGATGAAGGTGAACAACAGCGCCCAGACGGCGCCGATATTGCCCTCGGCGGCCTTGACCCAGGTGGACACGGTGCACGCGCCGGCGAGCACCATGCCGATACCGAACAGGAACAGGCCGATGAAGGTATTGAAGCCGACGTCGAAATCCAGCGGGTGTCCGGCGCCGACCGACATGAACCCGGTAAACGCGACGGTCAGGATCATCATCGCCACCAGCAGCGCCTTGGTGTTGCGGTAGGTCTTGAACATGATGGCGTCGCGCAGCGCGGCGGTGTTGCAGAAGCGGGAGCGCTGCACCAGCAACCCGACGATGGAACCGAACACGAACGCAATGAGACACTCGGCGACAGGCGTCATCGTCTCAACCCTCCAGGATTTTCTTGTAGATCAGCGAACCGACCCAGGCGCCGGCGATGATGCCGGATATGGCGATGTATCCGCCGAGGT
>PNJM01000057.1 GCA_013821865.1 Rhodocyclaceae bacterium | reverse complement strand
GATGCGCGAAAAGATGGAAGAGATCATGGCCGAGACGGACGCCCGGGGCGGCATCGTCAAGCTGGTCTCCGAGGGCATCATCCAGGCGAAGGTTTCCGCCCAGGCCTACCGGATGCAGCGCGACCTCGAATCCGGCAGGTTCCCGAAAGTCGGCGTCAATCGCTACCGCAACGACCAGGAGGAAGAGCATCCGGTGCAGTTCCATCCCTACAAGGAAGAGGACGCCCGGGTACAGGTAGACGGCCTGAACAAGGTCCGCGCCGAGCGGGACGGCGCGCGGGTGGCGCAGGCGCTGGCACGCGTGGGCGCCGACGCCCGCTCCGGCGCAAACGTCATGCCGGCCATCGTCGAGGCGGTGAAAGCCTACGCCAGCGTCGGCGAGATCACGAAGGAACTGGTGAAAGTGTATGGGCGCTACCAGGAACCGATCCGCTTCTGAGGAAATGCATATGACAGGAATCGAACGTTACGTCGTCCCCGCCAGCCTGGAGCAGGCGGTCGAGTGCCTGCAGCAGCTGGGCGAGGTCACCATCCTCGCCGGCGGCACCGACCTCATGCCGCAGAGCCAGGCCGGCCGGCTGAAGATCAAGCGCACGCTGATGAACATCCGCCGCATCCCGGAGCTGAAAGGCATCGCGCTCGACGGCGATGTAATCCGCATCGGCGCGCTCACCACCATCAGCGAGATCATGCGGAACGATCTGGTGAAGAAGCACCTGCCGGTGCTCGCCGAGGCCTGCGACCATTTCGCCAGCGACCAGATCCGCAATGCCGGCACGCTGGGCGGTAATATCTGCAATGCCTCGCCCGCCGGCGACACGCTGGTGCCCCTGATCGTGCTGGATGCCGAAGTCGAACTGGCCTCCAAGCCGGACGGCAAGGTTTACCAGCGCACCATGCCGCTGGCCGAGTATTTCGTCGGGCCGGGCAAGACCCGGCGCGCGCCGGCCGAGCTGCTCACCGGCGTGCGCATCCCGCTGCCGCCGGCCGGCCATGTCGCCCGCTTCTTCAAGTTCGGCACGCGCCCCGCCCTGGATATCTCCGCCATCTCCATCGGCATCGCCGGCATCCTGAATCAAGGGGTCATGACGAATGTGCGCGTCGCCTTCGGCGCGGTGGCGCCGACCCCGGTACGCGCACTGCACACCGAAGAAGCCCTCGAGGGCAAGCGGCTCGACGCTGCGACCATCGAATCGGTTGCCAACGTTGCCCGCGACGAGGTCAAGCCGATCGATGACATCCGCGCCACGGCCTGGTACCGCAAGGAAATGATCCACAACATGACCAAAAGGATGCTCGACCATGTCGCTCAAGCATGACATCGAATTCACCCTGAACGGGGTGAAAAGACGCGCCACGGTGGGCGTCGGCATGACCACCCTGGATATGCTGCGCGACGTGATCGGCCTCAGCGGTACCAAGTACGGCTGCGGCGAAGGGGAATGCGGCGCCTGCACCATCGTGGTCGACGGCGCCTCGCTCAACTCATGCCTGATGTTCGCAGTGGATTGCCACGGCCGCAACGTGACGACCATCGAGGGCCTTGCCTCCGACGCGAAGGCCGATGCCCTGCGGGATGCCTTCGTCCTGCACGGCGCCGTGCAGTGCGGCTTCTGCACGCCGGGCATGATGATGCAGGCGAGCCACCTCCTCGCCTGCCATCCCGACGCCGACGCGGACACCATCAAGCGCGGCATCGAAGGCAATCTGTGCCGCTGCACGGGCTACAAGAAGATTGTCGATGCCATCGCCTCGGTGGGCGAAACAGCGAAGTAAAGGAGCCCCGCCATGAACGTCGCAGAGAAAACCAAGACCATCCAGCCCGACTCCCTCATCGGCAAGCGCATCCCGAAAATGGATGCGCCCGAGAAAGCGAGCGGCAAGACCCGCTACATCCACGACATCGATCTGCCTGGGCAATTGCACGGCAAGATCCTGCGCTCGGCGCGGGTGCATGCGCGCATCAGGAGCATCGACACCTCGGCGGCGAGGGCACTGCCCGGCGTGCACGTCGTGATCACCGCCGCCGACATCCCCGACCAGCGTCCCATCGGCGTGGCCAAGGACCACCTGCCGCTCAAGCGCGACCGGGTGCGCAGCCAGCGCGACGAGATCGCCGCCGTGGCAGCCGAGTCCGAAGAGATCGCCCTGCAGGCCCTCAAGCTGATCAAGGTCGAGTACGAAGACCTTCCGATCATCTCCGACCCCACCGAGGCCATCAAGCCGGGCGCGCCGCTGATCCACCCGGAGCCGCACGGCGCCGACGGCAGCCACGAGCACCTCAAGCAGGGCATGCCCGTCGCCTACGCCGGCAAGCCGGACAACATCGCCATGCGCTTCGACTATGGCCACGGCGACGTCGCGCAGGGCGAGGCCGAGTCGGACGTGGTGATCGAGGACACCTTCAAGCTGCACTATGTCACCCACTGCTGCATGGGCGTCTCCGGCATCATCGCCGAGTTCGACGCCTCGGGAAACCTGCTCATGTACTCGAACACGCAGGTGCCCTTCCTGCACAAGCGCGAGTTCGCCGAATACCTCAACATGGACCCGAGCCGCATCCGCATCATCCAGCCGCCCATCGGCGGCGGCTTCGGCTCCAAGCTCGACATCTACCCCTTCGAGGTCATCTGCGTCTTCCTCGCCCGCGCGGCGAAGCGGCCGGTGAAGATGGTATTCAGCCGCGAAGAAGAATTCCTTGCCTCGCCCACCCGCCAGCCGGTGCTGCTGACGCTGCGCTCGGGCTGCAGGAAGGACGGCACCCTCACCTTCCGCCAGGTGCATACGCTGCACGACAACGGCGCCTACACTTCCTGGGGCGCGACGACGCCGTTCGTCATGATGCAGACCTTCTCCTCGCTTTACCGCGTGCCGCACTGCGACTACCACACCACCGCGGTCTACACGAACAACCCCTACGCCGGCTCCTTCCGCGGCTATGGCAACCTGCAGGCCACTTTCGCCATCGAAGCGCACATGGACAAGCTGGCCGAGGCCATCGGCATGGATCCGCTCGATTTCCGCCTGAAGAATGCCCAGGAAAAAGGTGAAGTCACCGGCCAGGGCATGAGCTTCAAGAGCTGCGGCTTCAAGGAATGCCTGACCACCGCCGCCAGTCGCAGCGATTTCCGGCGCAAGCACAGGGAAAACATCAGGAACCGCAACACGCCTGATCCGGTCAAGCGCGGCATCGGCATCGCCTCCATGCTGCACGTCGGCGGCGGCGCCAAGATCTATCCCTCCGACGGCTGCGGCACCATCCTCAAGCTCGACGACTTCGCCCACGTGACGCTGATCACCGGCGCCTCGGAGATCGGCCAGGGCTCGGAAACCGTTCTCTCGCAACTGGTGTGCGAGGAACTGGGCCTGCCCATCTCGGCCGTCACGGTGGTGAACAACGACACCGACATCACCCCTTGGGATGTCGGCGTGCATGCCTCGCGCACCACCTTCATCGCCGGCAACTCGGCCATCGGCGCGGCGAAGAAGGCGAAGGCCAAGATTCTTGCCGCGGCGGCGAAGAAATTCGAGTGCCCGGAGGCCGACCTCGATCTGCGCGGCGGCTTCATCATCAAGGCCGCCAGCGGCGAGCCGCTGATCGACCTGGCCCGGCTGATGCGCAACCTGCATTTCACCGAGAAGGCGGAACTGGTCATGACCACCTTCTACTACGAGCCGCCCAGCAAGCATCAGGACAAGGGCTTCAAGGGCGACGTCTCCGCCGCCTACGCCTGGGCGACCCAGGTGGTGGAAGTCGAGGTGGATACCGAGACCGGCATCGTCAGGATGACCAGGGTCACCGGCGCGCACGACGTCGGCCGGGTGCTGAACCGGCTGGGCATCGAAGGCCAGATCGAAGGCGGCGTGGTCATGGGCCAGGGCTACGCACTGACGGAAGACCTGACGATCGAAAACGGCGTCATGCGCAACCCCAACTTCCGCGACTACAAGCTGGTCACGGCGCCGGAGATACCCGAGATGGACATCTCCTTCATCGAGTCGATGGACGGCGAAGGCCCTCAGGGCGCCAAGGGGGTGGGAGAAGCGCCCGCCATCTGCATCGCCGCGGCGACCGCCAACGCCATCTACAACGCCACCGGCGTGCGCATCTACGGCCTGCCGTTCACGCCGGAGCGCGTTTACCGCGCCCTGCACGGCAAGGCCGAAAAACCATACTGGAAGCCGTGGAAGCCGGAATGAGCTTGAACGATTTCATCCTCTCCCCCAGACCCTTTCCCGTCGAGGGCGAGGGAAACTTGCGGCGCGCCGAGGGCGCGAGCGTATGAAGCGCCGCACCGTCCTCTCCATGGAGCAGGCGCTGTCCCTGCCCTACGCCACGCTGCGCTTCGCGCAGCTCGGCTGGCGGGTCATCCGCATCGAGTCGACTCCGGCGGGCGAAGGCCTGCCCGGCGACCCCAACCGCTATATCGGCGGCAAGGTGGTGGACGACGACCGGCGCACCTACTTCATCGCGCCCAACGTCGGCAAGGAAGCCATCGCGCTCAACCTGAAGGACCCGAAGGGCCGGGAACTGCTGCGCAAGCTGATCGTGGGCCTCGACGTCGACGTCTTCTGCTGCAACACCGTGCCGCGCCGCTACAGGCAGCTCGGCATCGATTACGAGACGCTCGGCGCCGCCAAGCCCGACCTGATCTGGGCCGGCATTTCCGCCATGGGGCCGGAGTATCCCGACGCCCCCGGCTACGACCCGGTCATCCAGGCCATGGCCGGCTACATGGAGCTGACCGGGCCGGCCGACGGCCCGCCGACGCTTTCCGGCGTGCCCCTCGTAGACCTCAAGGCGGGCGACGAGGTATACGCCAACGTCATGCTGGCGCTGGCCGAACGCGCCGAGACGGGCAGGGGCAAGCGCATCGACGTCTCCATGCTGCAGGCGGCGGCCTCCTGGCTCATCACCACCCTGCCCCTGCTCGACTTCGACTGCCAGCCGTCCGAGATCACCCGCTGCGGCAACGAGCACCGCAAGTTCATCCCGACCAACGTCTATCCGACAGCGGACGGCTTCATCTACATGGCCATCGGCAGCGACGTGCAATGGAAGCGCCTGACCGAGATCCCCAGGTTCGCCCAGGTCGGCAATGCGGTGCGCGTCACCAACGAGGGCCGGCACAAGGAGCGCGAAGCGATCCACCGCGACATGGCGGCGGCGACCCGGCAATACGCCACGGCGGAAATCGCCGAGGATTTCCGCAAGGCGACCATCCCGCACGCCCCCATCCACGACATCCCGGCGGTGCGCGAGATGGCGGCCGTGAAGAGCCGGCTCACCACCACGCGCATGCCCGGCGGAAAGACGGTGCACATGCAGCCGATGGCGGTGGACGTCCCGGGAACACCCGCCGAACTGCGCTTTCCCCCCAAGTACGGGCAGGACACCATGGCCGTCCTGCGGGAGGCGGGACTCGGCGAAGCCGATTGCGCCGCGCTGGCAAAGCAGGGCATCGTCGCTTAACTGGTTTTGCATAAAGAGGAAATGCAATGAAGAAACTGGAAGGAAAAACCGCCATCGTCACCGGCTCCGGCCGCGGCATCGGCCAGGCCATCGCCCTCAAGCTGGCAAGCGAGGGCGCGAAACTCGTAGTGAACGATCTCGACGCCGGCCCGGCCGGCGAGACCATTGCCAAAATCAAGGCACTCGGCAGCGATGCCGTGGCCTGCCTGGGCGACGTCACCGCGCCGGATTTCGGCACGCGCATCGTCAGCATGGCGCTGGAGAAGTTCGGCGCCATCGACATCATCGTGAACAACGCCGGCTATGCCTGGGACGGCGTGGTGCAGAAAATGACCGACGAGCAGTGGTACGCCATGCTCGACGTGCACGCCACGGCGCCCTTCCGCATCCTGCGCGCCGCCGCCGACTACCTGCGCAACGCCGCCAAGAAGGAGAAGGAAGAAGGCCGCCGCGTCATGCGCAAGGTGGTGAACATCTCCTCCATCGCCGGCCTCTACGGCAACGCCGGCCAGATGGGCTACTCCGCCGGCAAGGCCGCCATCATCGGCATGACCAAGACCCTATCCAAGGAATGGGGCCGCTACAACGTCAACGTGAACTGCGTCGCCTTCGGCCTGATCCAGACGCGCATGACGCAGCCGGTCGGTTCGGGCGATGCCGTCGCGAAAATCGGCGAGCGCGAAGTGAAGATGGGCATCCAGCCGGAGTTCATCGATTTCATGAACAAGATGATCCCGCTCGGCCGCGGCGGCACGCCCGAGGAGGCCGCCGGCGCGGTGTACCTCATGTGCATCCCGGAATCGGATTACATTAGCGGCGAGGTCGTGCTGGCGAGCGGCGGTTTTGTCATGTAGCAGGCAAGCGGGGTTTCACCCACATCGAAGAGGAGGAAACAAAATGAAAACGAAAAGAGTAGTGCTGGCCCTGTCTGCGCTGGCCCTGTCCGCATCCCTGTCGGCCCAGGCGCAGGTGAAGATCGGCGTCATCACGTCGGCCACCGGCCCGACGGCGTTCGTCGGCATCCCGCAGAAGAACTCGGTGGCGCTGCTGCCGAAGAAGGCCGGCGACCTGACCATCGAATACATTTCCTACGACGACGCCAGCGACTCCACGCAGAGCGTGCAGCTCACCAAGAAGCTGCTCACCGAGTACAAGATCGATGCATTGATCGGTCCGTCGGGATCGCCCAACGCCATGGGTGTGCTGCAATTCATGGCCGAGTCGCAGACGCCGATGCTGGCGCCGGTCGGCACGGCGGCGGTCGTCGTGCCGATGGACGACAAGAAGCGCTGGGTGTTCAAGACCCACCCCAACGACGACGTGATCAGCGACGGCCTCATCGCCGCCATGGCCAAGCGCGGCGTCAAGACCGTCGGCTTCATCGGCTATAACGACCCCTACGGCGAGAGCTGGTACAAGACCTTCGCGCCGATGGCGCAGAAAGCCGGCATCCAGATGGTCGCCAACGAGCGCTACAGCCGCCAGGACACCAGCGTCACCGGACAGGTGGCGAAGCTGATCTCCGCCAAGCCGGATGCGGTCCTCGTCGCCGGCGTCGCCGCCGGCGCCGCCCTGCCGCACACACAACTCGTCGATGCCGGCTACAAGGGCGCCATCTACCACACCCACGGCTCCGCTTCCGGCGCCTTCATCCAGATCGGCGGCAAGAAGGTGGAAGGCGCGCTGGTGGTCGGTCCGCTGCTGCTGGTACTGGACGAGATCGCCGACAGCGTCCCGACCAAGAAGATCGCGGTCGACTACGTCGGCAACTACGAGAAGCAGTTCGGTTCCAAGCCGCCCATCTTCGGCGCCGGCACCTACGACGCCGGCCTGCTGCTGATGCGCGCCATCCCGGAAGCCGCCAGGAAGGGCAAACCGGGCACGCAGGAGTTCCGCACCGCGCTGCGCGACGCGCTGGAGGGCACCAAGGAGATGGTTACCTCCCAGGGCGTGGTCACCATGACGGCGCAGGACCACTCCGGCTACGACCATCGCGGCCGCGTCCTGGTCACCGTCAAGGACGGCAAGTTCGCGCTGGTGAAGGACTGAGCCCAGAACACCCCCTTCGACGAAGGGGGGCAGGGGGATTTCACGGCCGCCAAATCCCCCTCGATCCCCCTTTTGCAAAGGGGGAGGCACGCACGCGGCACCGATTGAGAGGTTGCCATGACGCTCGCTCAGGTCTCGCTCGACGACAAGTACCGGCTCGACCACGGCCGGGTATTCCTCACGGGCGTGCAGGCACTGGCGCGCCTGCCCATGCTGCAGCACGAGAGCGACCGTGCCGCCGGCCTGCATACGGCCGGCTACATCTCCGGCTACCGCGGTTCGCCGCTGGGCGGGCTGGACACCGCACTGCATGCTGCCGGGCGCTTCCTCAAGGCGCACGACATCACCTTCCAGCCGGGCGTAAATGAAGACATCGCCGCCACCGCCATCTGGGGCACGCAGCAACTGCATTTCTTCCCGCAGCCGAAGTACGACGGCGTCTTTGCCATGTGGTACGGCAAGGGGCCGGGCGTCGACCGCTGCGGCGACGTTTTCAAGCACGGCAACTACGCCGGCAGTTCGAAGCACGGCGGCGTCCTGCTCATCGCCGGAGACGACCATTCGGCGCGCTCCTCCGCCGTGGCGCACCAGAGCGAGCACATGTTCTCGGCCTGCGGCATCCCGGTGCTCGCCCCGGCCGGCATCCAGGAATACCTCGACTTCGGCCTGCACGGCTGGGCCATGTCGCGCTACTCGGGCTGCTGGGTGGCGATGAAAGTCACCTCCGACACGGTCGAGAGTTCGGCCACCGTCGAGGTCGACTCCAGACGCGTTCAGATCGCCCTGCCCGGCGACTTCCTCGTGCCGCAGGACGGGCTCAACATCCGCTGGCCCGATCCGCAGCTCGTGCAGGAGCACCGCATGCACGAGTCCAAGGTCTATGCCGCCATCGCCTACGCCCGCACCAATCGGCTCAACCACATCGTCATCGACAGCCCGAAGCCGCGGCTGGGCATCATCGCCTGCGGCAAGGCCTGGCTCGACGTGCGCCAGGCGCTCGACGATCTCGGCATCGACGAGGGGCACGCGGCGGAAATCGGCCTGCGCCTGTTCAAGGTCGGCATGCCCTGGCCGCTGGAAGCCGATTCCGTGCGCCAGTTCGCGCAAGGGCTGGAAGAAATCCTCGTCGTCGAGGAGAAGCGCCAGATCATCGAGTACCAGTTGAAGGAAATGCTCTACAACTGGCGCGAGGACGTACGCCCCCGCGTCGTCGGCAAGTTCGACGAAGCCGGCGAGTGGCCGGTGCCGCACAACCAGTGGCTGCTGCCGCCCACTTCCGAACTGACACCGGCCATCGTCGCGCGGGCCATCACGGCGCGCATTGCCCGCTTCTACACCTCGGACCGCATCAAGGCGCGCCTCGCTTTCCTCGAGGACAAGGCCAAGGCCCTGGCCAAGCCGCGCCTGGCGCTGCTGCGCACGCCTTATTTCTGCCCCGGCTGCCCGCACAACCAGTCCACCAAGGTGCCCGAGGGCAGTTGCGCCCTGGGCGGTGTCGGCTGTCATCTGATGGCCGTCTGGATGGGCCGCGACACCGTCACCATTTCGCAGATGGGCGGCGAAGGCGCGTCCTGGCTGGGCGTCGCCGCACACAGCGGCACGCGGCATGTTTTCGCCAACATGGGCGACGGCACCTACTTCCATTCCGGCCTGATCGCCATCCGCGCCGCCGTCGCCGCTGATCAGTTGAGCCGTCCCCCCGCCCCCCTTCCCGAGGAAGGGGGTGACGGCAGTTCGCTTCGCTCCGGGCAAAATGGCAGCCCCGCCTTGGGGCGGCCCGGCGGCGGGGTCAACATCACCTACAAGATCCTCTTCAACGACGCGGTCGCCATGACCGGCGGCCAGCCGGTGGACGGCACGCTGACGGTGCCGCAGATCACGCGCCAGCTCGCCGCCGAAGACGTCAAGCGCATCGTCGTCATGTCCGACGAACCGGAAAAGTACCGGGGCGTGACTGATTTCGCGCCCGGCATCGACATCCGCCACCGCGACGACCTGGAAGCGGTGCAGCGCGAACTGCGCGAAACGCCGGGCGTCAGCGCCCTCATCTACGACCAGACCTGCGCCGCCGAGAAGCGCCGCCGGCGCAAGCGCGGCAAGTTTCCCGACCCCGCCGTGCGCGTCTTCATCAATGAACTGGTGTGCGAAGGCTGCGGCGATTGCAGCGTGAAGTCCAACTGCCTCGCCGTCGTGCCGGTCGAGACCGAGTTCGGCCGCAAGCGCGCCATCGACCAATTTACCTGCAACAAGGATTACTCCTGCGTCGCCGGCTTCTGCCCGAGCATCGTCACGGTGCACGGCGGCGAAGTACGGCGCGGCCGCGCCATCGATACCACCCCTGCTGAATTCGCCGACCTGCCGGAGCCGGCTTTCGCCGATCTATCCGTTCCCTACGGCATCCTCGTCGCCGGCGTCGGCGGTACCGGGGTGGTGACCATCGGTGCGCTGATCGGCATGGCCGCGCACCTCGAAGGCAAGGGCGTCACCGTGCTCGACATGACCGGCCTGGCGCAAAAGGGCGGCGCCGTGATGTCGCATGTGCGCCTTGCCGATCGCCAGGACAAGCTGTATTCGACGCGCATCGCCACGGGCGAAGCCAACCTCATTCTCGGCTGCGACATCGTCGTCACGGTGAGCGACGACGCCCTGGCCAAGACGACGGCCGGCGTCACCCAAGCCATCGTGAACACCGGCCAGGCCATCACCGGCGACTTCGTGCGCAACCCGGACCACCCCTTCCCCGTCGGCGCCATGGAGCAATCGGTGCTGGACGCGGTCGGTCCCGCAGGCACGGTTTTCCTCGATGCGACGCGGCTTGCCTCGCTCCTCATGGGCCACTCCATCGCCACCAACATCTTCATGCTCGGCTACGCCTTCCAGAAAGGGTTCATTCCGCTTTCCGCGGAAGCGCTGCTGCGCGCCATCGAACTGAACGGGGCAGCGGTAGCCGACAACCAGCGCGCCTTCTCCTGGGGCCGCCGCGCGGCGCACGATCCGGCCGGCATCGAGGCGCGCGCGCGCGGTTCGGAAACCGTGCTGCCGACGCACAAGCTCTCGACCAGCCTGGACGAAACCGTCGGCCGCCGTCGCGACTACCTCATCGCCTACCAGAACGCTACCTACGCCCGCCGCTATGCCGACCTGGTCGAGCAGGTGCGGCAGAAAGAAGCCTCGCTCGGTTTGGGCGACACGCGGCTCTCGGAAAGCGTGGCGCGCAACCACTTCAAGCTGCTTGCCTACAAGGATGAATACGAAGTGGCACGGCTGTTCGCCGATGCGGAGTTCCAGCGCTCGCTCGATGCCAGTTTCGAGGGCGACTACAAGCTGCATTTCCATATCGCCATGCCGTGGAGCCGCGGCGCCGAACCCGGTGCGGAACCGAAGAAAACAGCCTACGGCCCGTGGCTGCTGCCCGCCATGAAACTGCTCGCCAGCTTCAAGTTCCTGCGCGGCACGGTGTTCAACCCCTTCGGCCATCTCGCCGAACGCAAGCAGGAGCGCCAGCTCATCGCCGACTACGAGCGCACCATCGCGGACATCCTGAAAAAGCTCGACCGCGCCAACCTCGATACGGCCGTATCGCTCGCCCGCATCCCGGAAACCATCCGCGGCTACGGCCCGGTGAAGGAACGCTCGATCGCCCAGGCGCAGGCCAGGCAGCAGGAACTCATGGCCGCGCTCGATCACCCTGTCAGCGTGGCGGCCAAAGCGGCTTAATCCCGGGCTAACGAACAGAAAAACCAAACCGTCAGCCCCTTGATTTCCGGGAGAGTCCATGTAGTTCAAGGAGAGCTGACGGGACGGAGCTGGGGAGTCTCGATGCAA
>PNJM01000056.1 GCA_013821865.1 Rhodocyclaceae bacterium | reverse complement strand
TCTGCGGGTCATGTTCGAAATTGCCAAGGCGGCCATTTTCCCATGAAGCGGCCGGAAACTTCATTTGCCCTGGCGCTCCTGCTGTCCCTGCTGCTGCATGTCGCGGTAACGCTGCTCTGGGCCGGCCTGGGGCAGCCGCAGTCGCGCGAACGGCCGGCCAAAGTCATGCTGGACACGGTGCTGGCATCCCCCTCGCGGCAGGCGCAAGCCCAGCCGCCGCTCTTCCTGCCCGAGCCACCCAGGCCGTCACCGCAAGCGCGTGTTCCGGCCGACGCGCAGTCCTCCGGCAAGGGATCGGTGTCGAAGCGGCGCGCCGACCCGGTCGAGGAGACTGTCAGACAGGCCTCCGCACAGGTTGCGCGCAGCCTGCTTTACCCGCCGGAAGCGATCGCGCGCGGATGGGAGGGCGAAACGCTGGTGCTGCTCTTCCTCGACGACGCCGGCAATGTCGTTGCCGCGCGCGTCGAGCGCGGCAGCGGCCACGCCATCCTCGACGAGGCCGCCGTGCGCGCGGCGCGGACCGTGCGCTCCTTGCCGGGCACCCCAGGGGTGCTTCCTTCGGGGCGCGGCGCGGGGCGAGAGGTGCTGCTGCCGGTGCGGTTCCGATTGCGTTAGGATAGCCCCAGCCGCTGCCAGATCGTCGACGTCAATCCGGCCTGGTTGAGCGTGTAGAAGTGCAGGCCCGGCGCGCCGCCGGCGAGCAGCCGGTCGCACAGTTCCGTCACCACATCGAGGCCGAACGAGCGTATCGACGCCGTGTCGTCGCCGAAGCTCTCCAGCTTTCTCCTGATCCAGCGCGGAATCTCGGCACCGCAGGCATCCGAGAAGCGCGCCAGCTTGGAGTAGCTGGCGATCGGCATGATGCCGGGCACGATGGGCAGGGTGGCGCCCAGCGCCCGGGCCGAGTCCACGAAGTGCGTGTAGGCGTCGGCATTGAAGAAGTATTGCGTGATGGCCGAGTTCGCGCCGGCGTCTACCTTGCGCTTGAAGTTCTCCAGATCCTCGCGCGGGCTCTTCGCCTGCGGGTGGTACTCGGGGTAGGCGGCCACCTCGATGTGGAACCAGTCGCCGGTCTCGGCGCGGATGAATTCCACCAGCTCGTTGGCGTAGCGGAACTCGCCCGGATCGGCCATGCCCGAGGGCAGATCGCCGCGCAGCGCGACGATGCGCCGGATGCCGGCCGCCTTGTAGCGGTCGAGCACGGCGCGCACATTCCCGCGCGTCGAACCGATGCAGGAAAGGTGCGGCGCCGCCGGGTGGCCTTCGCCCTGGATCTCCAGCACCGTCTCCAGCGTGCGGTCGCGCGTCGAGCCGCCGGCGCCGAAAGTGCACGAGAAGAAGGCCGGCTTCAGCTGCGCCAGCTGCCGGCGCGTGGCGCGCAGCTTTTCGGCGCCCTCCGCCGTCTGCGGGGGAAAGAACTCGAAGGAGATCTCGGGTTTCATGGCAGCGAAGTCACTCCAGGGACTGCAGATGGCGCTGCGCGGCCTCGCCCAGCCGGCGGTCGAGGGTGGCGAGCGGCGCCTTCAGGTCGGCGGCCAGCCAGAGGTAGGCCGCATCGTAAGCGGTGAGATCGTAGCGCAGGGCGAGAGCCATTTGCGCTTCGATATCGACCGGACGGCGCTTGAGCGGCAGCGCCGTGTAGTCGGCGAGACCGCAGGCAGCGACCTCGCCCAGCCCTTGCCGCGATTTTTTCAGGGCCACGCTGGCGATCTCGAAATCCAGGAGATAGGGCGCGAAAAGTTCGCATCCAGCCATGCGTCCGACTGCGGCATCGCGCTCGGGCTCGTCGAACAGGGCGGCCGCCAGCATGCTGCAATCGACCACCAGCGGGGGGTGCATGCGATAGGGCGCGGGCGGTTCGGCGACGAAGATCGGCTGCGTCATCGCGCGTCCCTGTCGGCGCGAACGATGTCCACCGCGCGCGGCCCGCTGGCGAAAGGTTGCGGCCAGCGGGCGCGGTGCTCGGCGGCGATCTGCTCGATGGTTTTGAGCTTCGGACGCCTTGTACCGATTCCCGACTGCGTCGGTGCGAGGTGTTCCGATGCCGGTTCTTCGGCTGCCGCCTGCGTGATGAGCGCCATCAACTCGCCCTGCAGGGAGCGGTGATTGCGCGTGGCCCGCCGGCGAATCGCTTCCAGCAGGGGCTCGGGGACATCCTTGATCGACAGGCTGGGCATGACGATAACCTCCATTATGGAACCCATATGGCTCCATTATGGTTCCGCAGTGGCGCCGCGTCAATACCGGTAATGTTCCGGCTTGTACGGGCCGTCCTTGGACAGGTTGAGGTAGGTCGCCTGTTCGTCGGAAAGCTCGGTCAGGTGCGCGCCGATCTTTTTCAGGTGCAGGCGCGCCACCTTCTCGTCGAGGTGCTTCGGCAGCACGTAGACCTGCTTCTGGTACTCCCCCCCCCGCGTGAACAACTCGATCTGCGCCAGCACCTGGTTGGTGAAGGAGTTGCTCATGACGAAGGAGGGATGCCCCGTGGCGCAGCCGAGGTTCACCAGCCTTCCTTCTGCCAGGACGATGATGCGCTTGCCACCCGGGAAAATGACATGGTCGACCTGCGGCTTGATGTTCTCCCACGTGTACTGGCGCAGCGAGGCAATGTCGATCTCGGAATCGAAGTGGCCGATGTTGCAGACGATGGCGTTGTTGCGCATCGCCTTCATGTGGGCGTGGCTGATGACGTGCACGTTGCCGGTGGCCGTGACGAAAATGTCGGCCTTGTCGCAGACTTCGTCCATGGTGACGACGCGGTAGCCTTCCATCGCCGCCTGCAGCGCGCAGATCGGATCGATCTCGGTCACCCACACCGTGGCGCCGAGGCCGCGCAACGACTGCGCGCAGCCCTTGCCGACGTCGCCATAGCCCGCCACCACGGCGACCTTGCCGGCGATCATGACGTCGGTGGCGCGCTTGATGCCGTCCACCAGCGACTCGCGGCAGCCGTAGAGGTTGTCGAATTTGGCCTTGGTCACCGAGTCGTTGACGTTGATGGCGGGGAAGGGCAGCCGTCCCTCGGCCGCCATCTGGTAGAGGCGCTTGACGCCGGTGGTGGTTTCCTCGGTCACGCCCCGGATGCCGGCGAGCTGCTTCGCGTACCAGCCGGGCTGGGCGGCGATGCGCTTTTTGATCGCCGCGAACAGCGCCGTCTCTTCCTCGTTGGCCGGATGGGCGATGACCGACGGATTTTCCTCGGCCTTGGTGCCGAGAATGAGCAGCAGCGTGGCATCGCCGCCGTCGTCGAGGATCATGTTGGCGCCCGCCTTTGCGTCGCCTCCGCCGGCC
Source organism: Rhodocyclaceae bacterium (assembly GCA_013821865.1). GTDB lineage: Bacteria > Pseudomonadota > Gammaproteobacteria > Burkholderiales > Rhodocyclaceae > Desulfobacillus. The sequence goes on along the minus strand of PNJM01000056.1, from coordinate 8,079 downwards.
CACTCGAAGATGCGGTGGGTGTAGTCCCAGTACTCCTCGAGGCTCTCGCCCTTGTAGGCGAACACCGGCGTGCCGGCGGCGGCGATGGCGGCGGCGGCGTGGTCCTGCGTCGAGAAGATGTTGCAGGAAGCCCAGCGCACGTCGGCGCCGAGCGCTTTCAGCGTCTCGATCAGCACCGCCGTCTGGATGGTCATGTGCAGCGAGCCGGCGATGCGCGCGCCGCGCAGCGGCTGGCTCGGGGCGAACTCCTCGCGCACCGCCATGAGGCCGGGCATCTCGGTCTCGGCGATGGCGATTTCCTTGCGCCCCCAGGAGGCGAGGGCGATGTCGGCGACTTTGCAGTCGGTGAAATTCGAAACGGGTTGGGCGACCGCGTTCATGTCTGGCTCCTTGTCAAAGCAGCCGGGGGAATGGGGGAGGGATTTCGCGCTCACCGGCCATCCCGTGCCCGGCACGGATTGAGGTGAGCGCCGTTTGAAGAATTCCGAGCCTGGGGGCCGCATGAAACGGCGCCTCGCAGCGCTCCTCGGAAGCCGCGATTATACGCCGGCTCGGTCGTCGTTACAGAAGACGCGCTTGCTGCAGTCCAAGCGACTCCCGCATCTCCCGCACGATGGCCGGATCCAGCTGCGGCTGCTGTTCGATTTGGCGCTCGATCTGCAGCAACATGCCCTCGACCAGTTCCCGCCCGTCGCGGCTTCGTACCGCCTGGCGCGGTGTCTTGTTGCCGAGTAGCGGGATTTTCATATCCAGCCATTCGCGGTAGTGGCGGCGCATTTCCTCGGCCAGCAGTGCCTGCACCTCGGGCAGCGCGCTGAGGTCCTCGGCCTCCTTTGCCGCCTGCCGTTCGCCGGTCGTTGGCGAACGGCTTGCCGCCTCGGCGAGCATTGCCTCGGTGGACTGGATGGAGGTCGTCCGGTAGCGCGCACCGGGCAGGCGTGCGCTCATGATTCCGCGGAATTGCGTTGCGCGTTTCTCGGAATTCACCTCGGCCGACAGGCGCGTGCCGTCGATGGCAATGCGGCCCATGACGGTGTTGCTCCAACTCTTGTGCTTTTTGTTGCCGGCCTTCTGCCAGTCGAATGCAATGCCGGTGAGGCGTCCGTCGTCATCCCGCGTTGCATCCTCCAGCAGCTCGTCCGGGCTGGCCACGATGCACAGATCGGCCAGGGCATCGAAGGCCGCTTGCGGCGATTCGATGTCGTAGACCAGGGTGTGCTGCACGAACGGATCGCCGTCGGTGTTCTGCAATACCGGCAGGCGCGGATTCAGTATCGGCTCGACGATTTCATGATAGGCGCCGAGCAGTTCGAGGCCCCATTCCCGCAGCCGATCCGGGGTGATCGGCCCTTTCTTCCGCGCCATGCGCTTGCGCACGAAAAGGATCGGCTCGCGACGATCGGGCGGGATGCACACCGGCGACAAGCCCTCCAGCAGGGCCAAGTCCCTCAGGCAGGCGATCTTGGCGAAGAGGATGTCCCCGGCCTGCATCTGCGTCGAGGCCGAGCGCTCGGAGACGTCGATCTCCGTGCCGTTGAAAATGTCGCGCGCGACGAAGCCGCTGCCCGGCCGCACCGATACCACGTCGTAGAAACTGAACGGCGCTTCGCAGCAGGCCTGCAGGTATTCGCCGAGCAGAGGGTCGATGCGCCGCCCGCGGTCGCGCAGATAGGCCTGTGCCAGCGTCAGTCCGTCCAGCGCCGCCGGGTTGACGTCGGCATCCCTGGGGTCGGGCAGCCAGTCGAAGAACAGCCAGGGCATGAACACCGGCATGTGCTGCGTTTCCGGCGAGAAGGGTTCGGCATCCTCGGTCAGGCTGAACAGATACCAGGCTTCATCGAGCAGGGCCGGGCCGTAGCGCTCCTGGCCGTAGCGTAGCAGGGTGGCCGCCATGTTCTCGATGGCCCGGCGTACCCGCCGCCATTGCAGGTCCTCGGGCGGGGCCGCCCCCTGCGCGTTCGCGCAGCAATGCTTGTACTTCTTGCCACTGCCGCACGGGCAGGGATCGTTCCGTCCGGTCTTGTTCATGCGAGCAAAGCTGCTTGAGCCGTTCCAAGGCTGGTCAAAATGCCAGACCATCATTGTAGTAGTAGGAGAGCCGGCCGGCCGCTGCCTTGTCGGAAATGCTTGTGGCCTCGCGCCGCAAAGCGGCGCGCGTGATGCCGGGCTTCAAGAAGCGCCCGAGCTTCTCGATTCGGGCGAGCTTTTCCAAGGCGGGCATGACCGGCCGCTGCGGATAGCGCTTCGTGATCTTGCCTGGATTTCGACTCGGAAGGCAATGTTATCGGCGTCGAAGTGCTCGATGTGAGCAAGCGCGTTACGCAGCCTGTACCGACGGCGGTTACTGCATAACGCACTTGCCTGTTGTCACCAAACCGAACTCGGTTTCGCGCCGGGTTCGTCGTTTTACAGCCCGGCGTCGGCCTTCAGCGCTTGCACCTTGTCCAGCGCCTCCCAGGTGAACTCCGGCTCGTCGCGGCCGAAGTGGCCGTAGGCGGCGGTCTTGCGGTAGATGGGGCGCAGCAGGTCGAGCGACTGGATGATGCCCTTGGGCCGCAGGTCGAAGTGCCTGCCGATCAGTTCGACGATGCGGTCTTCCTTGAGCTTGCCCGTGCCGAAGGTATTCACCATCAGCGAAACCGGCCTGGCGACGCCGATGGCATAGGCGACCTGCACCTCGCACTTGTCGGCCAGCCCCGCAGCAACGATGTTCTTGGCGACGTGGCGGCAGGCATAGGCCGCCGAGCGGTCGACCTTGGACGGGTCCTTGCCGGAAAAGGCGCCGCCGCCGTGGTGCGCCGCGCCGCCGTAGGTATCGACGATGATCTTGCGGCCGGTCAGGCCGCAGTCGCCGTGGGGGCCGCCGACGACGAAGCGGCCGGTCGGATTGATGAGGAAGCGCACGTTGCCTTTCATCAGTTCCTTGGGCAGTACCGGCTTGATGATCTCCTCGATGACGCCTTCGCTGACCTGGGCATGGGAGACATCCGGGTTGTGCTGGGTGGAGATCACCACCGTGTCGATTTCGACCGGCTTGCCGTGCCTGTAGCGCACGGTGAGCTGCGACTTGGCGTCGGGCCGCAGCCAGGGCAGGCGCCCGTCCTTGCGCACCTCCGCCTGGCGCTGCATGAGACGGTGCGCGTAGTAGATCGGGAAAGGCATCAGGTGCGGCGTCTCGTTGCAGGCATAGCCGAACATCAGGCCCTGGTCGCCGGCGCCCTGCTCCAGATCGAGGCCCTGGCCTTCGTTCACACCCTGGGCGATGTCGGAGGACTGGCGGTTCAGCGCCGTGAGCACCGCACAGGACTTGTAGTCGAAGCCGATTTCCGAATCGCCGTAGCCGATGGCGCGGATCGTGTCGCGGGCGATCTCCATGTAGTTGATATGGGCGTGGGTGGTGATCTCGCCGGAGATCACCACCAGGCCGGTGCTGACCAGGGTTTCGCAGGCGACGCGGCCGTGCCTGTCCTCGGCCAGGATGGCGTCGAGAACGGAATCGGAAATCTGGTCGGCGACCTTGTCGGGATGGCCTTCGGAAACCGACTCGGAAGAAAAGAGATATTCTTGGGACATCTGTCCTGCTCCTGTAAAATTCCCGTTAGAACCGACGTAACCGGCTCCGGGAATACGAGCAGGTGCGCTTTAGCAGAGTGATGCCGGCCGGGCAGATGTCCCGGGTTCCGCCCTGCAAGTTGTCCAAATTAACTCGGCGGAACGATAATTATAGTTTTTTGACCCCTGCCGGGTCAAACCGAACCTTTTTCCTCAATGTCCGCCTTGTTCAGCCTGCTGGGCCGCCTCCCGCTGTGTGTGTTGCACGGCCTGGGTGCGTTGCTCGGCTGGATCGCTTACCTCGGTTCGCCCACCTACCGTCGCCACACCCGGGAAAACCTCGCCCTGGCCTATCCGGCGCAGGAGGCCGCGGCCATCCTGCCGGCTTCGGTGGCCCACGCCGGCAAGGGTGTGCTGGAACTGCCGCGCGTCTGGATGCGGCGGCAGCCGGATGTGGTGCGCATGGTGACCCGGGTCACCGGCTGGGAACTGGTCGAGCAGGCCTGGCGGCGCGGCGAGGGCATACTCTTCCTGACGCCGCACCTCGGCTGCTTCGAGATCACCGCCCAGTACTACGCCTCGCATGCGCCGATCACCGTGCTCTACCGCCCGCCCAGGCAGGCCTGGCTGCAGCCCCTGATCGAGGAGGGGCGCGGCGGCGCCAATCTGCATCTGGCATCGGCCGATCTTTCCGGCGTGCGCCTGCTGCTGCGCGCGTTGAAGCGCCGCGAGGCGGTGGGCATGCTGCCCGACCAGGTGCCGGGCATGGGCGAAGGCATGTGGGCGGACTTCTTCGGCCGGCCGGCCTATACCATGACGCTGGCGGCGCGCCTCACCGAGGCCAGCCGGGCCGCGGTGATCATGGCCTACGCCGAGCGCCTGCCCGGCGGCGCCGGCTTCCACCTGCGCCTGTCCGCGCCGCAGCAGGAGATCGCCGGAACGCCGGAGGAACGCGTGCACCTGCTCAATCGCGCCCTGGAGGATCTGATCCGGCGTTGCCCGCAGCAATACCTGTGGGGCTACAACCGCTACAAGATTCCCTCGGGCGCTCGACCGCCGGAACCCGAAACCCGAAACCCGAAACCCGAAACGAAAAAATGCTGACCCGTCTCGGCCTCGGCCTGATCTGGCTGCTGCATTTCCTGCCCTTGCGCTGGCTGGCATCGCTCGGCGAGGCTTTCGGCATGGCCCTCTATTTATTTGGCCGCGAGCGCCGGCACGTGGCGCTGACCAACCTGCGCCTGTGCCGTCCGCGGATGCCGGAAGCTGAGCGCGAGCAACTGGCGAAGGCGCATTTCCGCGCCTTCGGCCGCAGTTTCCTCGAGCGCGGGCTGCTCTGGTGGTCGCCGCCCGGAAAGATCCGCCAGGTGGTGCGCATCGAGGGACTGGAGCACCTGCGGCAGACAGCCGGCCGGCCGGTGATCCTCTTCGTGCCGCATTTCGTCGGCCTGGACATGGGCTGGACGCGGCTGACGCTGGAACTGGACATGGTCAGCATCTACGCCCAGCAGAAGAATTTCTTCTTCAATGCCGCGCTCTACAAGGGCCGCACGCGCTTCGGCAATTCGCGGCTGCTGTCGCGCCAGGAGGGCGTGCGCCAGGCCATCAAGGCCATGAAGGCCGGGCGGCCGTTCTACTACCTGCCGGACATGGACTACGGGCAGCGCGACACCATCTTCACGCCGTTTTTCGGCATTCCGGCGGCGACCATCACCGGCCTGTCGCGCCTGGCCAGGATGACCGGCGCCATGGTAATCCCCGTCGTGACGCGCATGCTGCCGGGGGGGGAAGGCTATGTCGTCGAGCTGCGCGCGCCCTGGCAGGATTACCCGGGCGAGAGCATCGAGGCCGACACGCGGCGCATGAACGCCTTCATCGAGGAATGCGTGAAGGAAATGCCCGAACAGTACTTCTGGGTGCACAAGCGTTTCAAGACGCGGCCGCCGGGCGAGGCGGGAATCTATTAAGATTGGGCGATGTTCCAGAATCCGAGTGCTGACGAGCTCCGCGCCATGCTGCGCGAAGTGAAGACCATCGCCGTGGTCGGCCTGTCGCCCAATCCGGACCGGCCGGCTTACCGCATCGCGCGCGCCCTGCAGGGCCTCGGCTATCGCATTGTCCCGGTGCGGCCGAAGGTGGCCGAGGTGCTGGGCGAGAAGGCCTACGGCTCGCTCGCGGAAGTGCCCGGGAAGGTCGACCTGGTGGACGTCTTCCGCGCCGCCGAGCATGTCGGCCCGATCGTGGACGAATGCCTGCGTTTGGGACTGAAACGCCTCTGGCTGCAGGACGGCATCGTCAATGAAGAAGCCGCTGCCCGCGCGCAGGCCGGCGGCATGACCGTGGTGATGGACCGCTGCATCTGGCGCGACCATCGGGCGCTGATGGCATGAGAATCCGTTTTACGAAAATGCACGGCCTGGGCAACGACTTCGTCGTGCTCGATGCCGTCAACCAGAATATCTCGCTGACGCCGGAGCAGGCGCGCTTCCTGGCCGACCGCCATTTCGGCGTCGGCTGCGACCAGATTCTCGTTGTCGAGAAGCCCTCGCGGCCGGACGTCGACTTTCGCTACCGCATCTACAACGCCGACGGCGGCGAGGTCGAGCAGTGCGGCAACGGCGCGCGCTGCTTCGTGCGCTTCGTGCGCGAGCAGGGCCTGACGGAAAAAAGCGAGATCCGCGTTGAGACCAGGTCAGGCATCATCGCGCCGCGGCTGGAAGAGAATGGCGAGGTGACCGTGGACATGGGCGTGCCGCGCTTCGAGCCTTCGCACGTGCCCTTCGTCACCGAAAGCGACGCCCTGGTGCAGCCGCTGCTGGCGAACGGGCGGACGGTCGAGATGACGGCGCTGTCGGTGGGCAATCCGCACGCCGTGCAACTGGTAGACAACGTGGACACGGCGCCGGTGGCGGAACTCGGCCCGCTGATCGAAAACCACCCGCGCTTCCCGCAGCGCGTCAATGCCGGCTTCATGCAGGCGGTGGACCGCCACCGCATCCGCCTGCGCGTCTATGAGCGCGGCGCGGGCGAAACGCTGGCCTGCGGCACCGGCGCCTGCGCCGCGGTGGCGGCCGGGATTGCCCGCGGCCTGCTCGATTCGCCGGTGCGCGTCGTCACGCGCGGCGGCGAACTCTCCGTCGCCTGGGGCGGCCCCGGGCAGCCCGTGTTCATGACGGGACCGGCGGTGGCGGTATTCGATGGCGAGTTGGAGTTGTAGGCCGGCCTACTGGAGATTACGAAAAGGAACAAACATGAAAGCCGATGAAATTGCGCGATACCTGCAGGACAACCCGAAATTCTTCGAGGAGTACGGCGATCTCCTGGCGCAGCTCTACATCCCGCATCCGCACGGCGGCCGTGCAATCTCGATCACCGAGCGGCAGATCCTCACGCTGCGCGAGAAGGCCAGGCAGCTGGAAGGCAAGCTGGGCGAGCTGATCCGCTACGGCGAGGAGAACGACGCCATCGGCGAGAAGGTGCACCGCATGGCGCTGGCGCTGGCCGGCGCGCGCGATCTCGACGCCGTGCTGCATGCGCTCTATTCGCATCTCGGCGAGGATCTCGCCGTGCCGCACGTCGCCCTGCGCCTGTGGAATGTTCCCGCACAGCCGGAGCGGCCGGAGTTCGCCGAAGTGGGCGAGCAGACGCGCATCTTCGCCGCCGGCCTGCCGCACCCCTTCTGCGGCGCCAATGCCGGCTTCGAGGCGGTTTCCTGGTTCGGCGAGGGCGGCGCCCACGTGCGTTCGGTGGCTCTCATCGCGCTGCGGCGCGAGGCCGAGACCGTGGGCCTGCTGGCGCTCGGCTCCGAGGATGTGCAGCGCTTCTATCCCGAGATGGGCACGCTTTACCTTGCCCACATCGGCGAGATGGCCAGCGCGGCCCTGCTGCGCGCCCTGGAGTAGCCGTGGCGGGCGGCTTGGTCGGCGAGGAAGCACAGGCGGCCGCGGCCGCCTATCTCGACGAACTGGCCCACCAGCGCCGCGCCAGCCCGCGCACGATTGAAAGCTACGGCCACGATATCGGCGCGCTGATCCGGCTGGCCGGTGCCGCTCCGCTCGACAAGCTGCGCGTGCATGACATCCGACGCTTCGTCGCCCAGCTGCATGCGCGCGGCCTCTCGGGACGCTCGCTCGGCCGTGCGCTGTCCGCCTGGCGCGGCTTCTTCAACTGGCTCGCGCGCTTCCGCGGCGTGGCGCAGAATCCCTGCCTGACGGTGCGCCCGCCCAAGTCCAAAAAAGCGCTGCCCTCCGTGCTCTCGCCCGACGAGGCCAATGCACTGCTCGAGGCCGGGGCGGACGGATTGCTGGAACTGCGCGACAAGGCCATGTTCGAGCTGTGCTATTCCTCCGGCCTGCGCCTGGCCGAGCTGGCCGGCCTCGACTGCAATGCCGCGCGGGACATGGCGGCGGGCGAGGTGACGGTGACCGGCAAGCGCTCCAAGATACGAACCGTGCCGGTCGGCGAGAAGGCCCGCCAGGCCTTGCATGCCTGGATCGGGATCCGCGCGCAACTCGCAAAGCCCGGCGA